>NZ_KV821493.1:0-14778 GCF_001815675.1 Neisseria sp. HMSC065D04 | reverse complement strand
GCCTTGTCCTGATTTAAATTTAATCCACTATACTCAAAACCGGTTTTTCAATTCCCGCAGCGCCGCGAACACTTCCAAGCCATTGTTCAGCCCCCGCCCCGCCAATTCCTCAACCCGTTCGCGGACTTGGGGCAAATCGACCCGTAAAAACGGATTGATTTTGCGTTCATGCGCAAGGGTTACGGGCAGGGTCGGCGTATGTTCCGCCGCGCCTAAAGCCGCTTGAATATCGGGATTCTCCGGTTCGATAAATTCGGCGAAACGCAGATTGGCGGCGGTGTATTCATGCGCAGGATAAAACAGCGTTTCTTCGGGCAGCTGATTGAACCTTTGGAAACTGTCGTACAACTCCTCTATCGTTCCCGTAAACACCCTGCCGCAGCCGGCGGAGAATAAGGTATCGCCGCAGAAAACGTGCAGACCTTCGGCGTTTTCCAAAAGATAGCTGACGTGGCGGTCGGTATGGCCGGGCGTCGCCCACACGGTGACCAGCCCGTCGCCGAAGGAAAACTGCGTACCTGCCGTCACCGTATGCGTTGCCACATCGATATCCGTCTCACCGTACACGGGCGATTCCATAAAGCCGTTTTTGAGGGATTGGACTCCGCCAATGTGGTCGTGATGCAGATGGGTAACCCAAGTTTGCGCCAGCATCAGGCGGTTGCGGACGAGGAATATCAAAACGGGCGTGGCATCGGACGGATCGACGCAGGCGGCGTGGTTGCCATCTTGAATCATCCAAATGTAGTTGTCGTTTAGGGCTTGGACGGGTGTAATTTTCATAGGATTTCTTTTGTAGGGTAGTGGTTTGAGATGCGGCTGAACCATGAAGCCGTATGGTATAGTGGATTAACTTTAAACCAGGACGGCGTTGCCTTGCCGTACTATCTGTACTGTATCTGCGGCTTCCGCCTTGTCCTGATTTAAATTTAATCCACTATATTTACAAAACAGTTTAACAGAAATGGCTTGAACGTTATTGGTATGCCTGATCGGCACAGACAAAAAAGGTCGTCTGAAAAGTGGTTTTCAGACGACCTTTGCTCATTTCCGACAACTTTTAAATCAGTTCCAAATCCGGGCCGGCGTTTTGGGCGCGGCGGCTGCGCAGTTGGATGTCCAAACGCAGGTCGTGGGCGGAGTCAGCGTTTTTAATGGCGTCTTGGAAGCTGATGTCGCCGCGTTCGTACAGCTCGTAAAGCGCTTGGTCGAAGGTTTGCATACCCATGGCGGTAGATTTTTTCATCATTTCTTTAATGCCGTGGATTTCGCCTTTTTGAATCATCTCGGAAATAATCGGCGAATTGAGCAGGATTTCCACTGCGGCTACGCGTCCTTTGCCGCCTTCACGGGGAATCAGGCGTTGTGAGATGAAGGCTTGCAGGTTGAGCGACAAGTCGGTCAAAAGCTGGGTGCGGCGCTCTTCGGGGAAGAAGTTGATGATGCGGTCGAGCGCCTGGTTGGAGTTGTTGGCGTGCAGCGTGGCGAGACAGAGGTGGCCTGTTTCGGCGAACGCCAAGGCGTAGTCCATGGTTTCGCGGTCGCGAATCTCGCCGATGAGGATGACGTCCGGCGCCTGACGCAGGGTGTTTTTCAGCGCGGCAAACCAGTTTTCGGTATCCACGCCGACTTCGCGCTGGGTAATGATGCTTTTTTTGTGTTGATGGACGAACTCAATCGGGTCTTCGATGGTGATGATGTGGTCTTGGCAATTTTCGTTGCGGTGGTCAACCATCGCGGCGAGCGAGGTGGATTTGCCCGAGCCGGTACCACCGACGAAAATCACGAGGCCGCGTTTTTTCATCACCACGTCTTTCAAGACGGGGGGCAGATTGAGGCTGTCGAAATTCGGGATTTTGCTGGTAATGGAGCGGAACACCAACGCCGTCGCGCCGCGCTGCACCATCGCATTGACACGGAAGCGGCTGGTGTCGGGCAGGCTGATGGCGAAGTTGCATTCGTTGGTGGAAGAAAACTCTTCGATTTGTTTGGTGGACATAATCGAAAAAGCGATTTCCATACATTTTTCGGAGGTCAGCGGCTCGTCGGTAATCGGCGTGATTTTGCCGTCCACTTTCATCGCAGGCGGAAAATTGGTCGTGATAAAGAGGTCGGAGCCTTTGTATTTGTTCATATGGCGCAGCCAAGTGAACAATTCGTCTTTTGCGCTGGGAGGATTGGTCATCATGATATTGGATAATTTCGGTGGTTATTTTATTAAAATGGATTATATCAAATAAATCATGATACATAAAAATGGCAAGATTACCGTATCGAATAATAGGACAGGCGGGCAATATGGCGGATTCAATACGGGTATGGAATGCCGCCGCTACTGTTATAATACCGCCCACAATTTCATGGAAAGGTAAAAAATGTCTGTACAAACAGTAGCGGTCATCGGCGCGATGGAGCAGGAAATCGAGCTTTTGCGCGAAGCAATGGATAATGTCAAAAGCGTGTCTTTCGGTAAGTTTACCGCCTACGAAGGCGAGATAGCGGGCAAACGCATGGTGTTGGTATTGAGCGGCATCGGCAAGGTCAACGCTGCGGTTTCAACGGCTTGGGTTATCCATCAATTCGCGCCTGACTGCGTCATCAATACCGGCAGCGCAGGCGGCTTGAGCAAGGGTTTGAAAGTCGGCGACGTAGTAGTCGGCACGGAAATCGCGCACCATGACGTCGATGTAACGGCGTTCGGCTATGTTTGGGGACAAGTGCCGCAACTGCCCGCCGTATTTGTTTCAGACGACCTCTTGGTCGGCAAGGCAAAACAAGCGGCGGAAGTGTTTGAAGGCGCGGCGGTAGAGCAAGGTTTGATTGTCAGCGGCGACCGCTTTGTACACAGCAGCGAAGGCGTGGCAGAAATCCGCAGCCACTTCCCCGAAGTCAAAGCGGTGGAAATGGAAGCGGCGGCGATTGCGCAAGCCTGCCACCAGTTGAACACCCCTTTCGTCGTGATCCGCGCGATGTCCGACTCGGCGGACGAAAAAGCGGACATCAGCTTTGAAGAGTTTTTGAAAACAGCGGCTGCAAGCTCGGCGAAAATGGTGGAAAAGATTGTCGCGTCGCTGTAAAACACGCATAAAATCATGCGGAAACAGTAAATTTCCGCTAGAATGTCAGGCTATTTCACTTTACCTGAAGGTCGTCTGAACGGTCTATTTGATTTTCAGACGACCTTTTCAGAATCACTGCTTATCTTTCAAAATAACAATATGAAAAATATCCGAAACTTCTCCATCATTGCCCACATCGACCACGGCAAATCGACGCTTGCCGACCGCTTCATCCAATACTGCGGCGGCTTGGATTTGCGCGAAATGAGTACGCAGGTGCTCGACTCCATGGACATCGAAAAAGAGCGCGGCATCACCATCAAAGCGCAAACCGCCGCGCTCAACTACAAAGCACGCGACGGACAGGTGTATCAGCTCAACCTGATTGACACGCCGGGACACGTCGACTTTTCTTACGAAGTTTCCCGTTCGCTGTCCGCCTGCGAAGGCGCGCTTTTGGTCGTTGACGCATCGCAAGGCGTGGAAGCGCAAACCGTGGCGAACTGCTACACCGCGATTGATTTGGGCGTGGAAGTCGTGCCTGTTTTGAACAAAATCGACCTGCCCGCCGCCGACCCCGAACGCGTGGAACAGGAAATCGAAGACATCATCGGCATCGATGCCATCGGCGCGGTACAATGTTCCGCCAAAAGCGGCATCGGTGTGGAAGACGTTTTGGAAGAAATCGTTGCCAAAATCCCCGCGCCGACCGGCGACGAAAACGCGCCGCTGCAAGCGGTTATTGTCGATTCGTGGTTTGATAACTACGTCGGCGTGGTCATGCTGATTCGTGTGAAAAACGGCACCATCAAGCTGAAAGACAAAGTGCGCTTTATGAGCACCAAGGCGGAAACGCAGGTCGAGCAACTGGGCGTATTCACACCGAAATCGGTTCAAAAACAAGAACTCAAAGCCGGCGAAGTGGGCTTTTTGATTACCGGCGTGAAAGAATTGGGACAGGCGAAAGTCGGCGATACGGTGACTTTGGTTGCCAACCCCGCTTCTGAGCCGCTGCCCGGCTTCCAAGAAGTACAAAGCCAAGTATTCGCGGGACTCTACCCCGTGGAAAGCCACGACTACGAAGCTTTGCGCGACGCTTTGGAAAAATTGCAGCTTAACGATGCTTCGTTGAAATTCGAACCTGAAGTTTCTCAGGCATTGGGCTTCGGCTTCCGCTGCGGCTTCTTGGGTCTGCTGCACTTGGAAATCGTGCAGGAACGCTTGGAGCGCGAGTTCGACATGGATTTGATTACCACCGCGCCGACGGTGGTTTACGAAGTCGTGTTGAAGAGCGGCGAAAAAATCGAAGTCGAAAATCCGTCCAAACTGCCCGACATCGGCAGCATCGAAACCATTCTCGAGCCGATTATTACCGCGACCATCCTCGTGCCGCAGGAATATGTCGGCAACGTCATGACTTTGTGTAACCAAAAGCGCGGCGTGCAGGTCAATATGCAGTACATGGGCCGTCAAGTCATGCTGACTTACGACTTGCCTATGAATGAAGTCGTGATGGACTTTTTTGACAAACTCAAATCTACTTCGCGCGGCTATGCCTCGCTGGACTACCATTTCAAAGAGTTCCAACCGTCTGATTTGATTAAGCTCGACATCATGGTCAATGGTGAAAAAGTCGATGCCTTGAGCCTGATTGTTCACCGTCAAAGCGCGGTTCACCGAGGCCGCGAGCTGGCAGCGAAAATGCGCGAGCTGATTCCGCGCCAAATGTTCGACATCGCCGTCCAAGCCGCCATCGGCAGCCAGATTATCGCCCGCGAAAACGTCAAAGCCCTGCGTAAAAACGTCTTGGCGAAATGTTACGGCGGCGATATTACCCGTAAGAAAAAACTTCTCGAAAAACAAAAAGCAGGCAAACGCCGCATGAAACAAGTGGGCAACGTGGAAATCCCGCAAAGCGCGTTCTTGGCGATTCTGCAAGTGAGCGACAAATAATGAGCACAAATTTAATCTACGGCGCGATCGTCGCCATCGTTATCGGCATTTTCCTTTATTTCATAAGCAGCAAAGAACGTCAGGAAAACGGAGAATGGAGCTCCGGCCTGCAATGGGCGTATCTTTTGTGCATGATTGGCGTTTTCGGCATCCTGTCTTTTTACATGAGCTTTACCGCCGTATTGCTGATATTTGTCGTATTCACCGGCATCGTTTGGGCAATCCACAAAGGTCGTCTGAAAAAAGATCCGTCGCACCAGGACAAAGCCCACTTTACCGACTACATGAGCGGCTTTTTCCCGATCATCCTCGTCGTCTTCATCCTGCGCACCTTTATCGCCGAACCATTTCAAATCCCGTCCAGCTCCATGCGCCCGGGCTTGGTTAAAGGCGACTTCATCCTTGTGAACAAATTCGCCTACGGCATCAGAACCCCGATTATCAACAACGTCCTGATTCCGACCGGACAAATCGAGCGCGGCGACGTCGTCGTGTTCAACTACCCCGTCCAGCCTGAAATGAACTACATCAAGCGCATCGTCGGACTACCGGGCGATACCGTTGAGTACCGCGACAAAGTCCTGACCGTCAACGGACAAGTTGCCCCCGACCAACCGAACGGCACCTACTCCTACCCCGACGATACCGAACCGTCCGCAATCCACAACCCCGAACTTTTTCAGACGACCCTCAACGGCAAAACCTTCAACATCCTGAAAGAGCCCGGACAACCCTCCGTCTTCATTCCCTCGCTCGACAACTACCGCATGAAAATCATGCCTGAAAACGGTTATTCCGTCGAACAAAGCGGTTTGGAACACTGCCAATACGCCGAAGACGGCAGCGGCTTTAGCTGCAAAGTGCCAGAAGGCCGCTACTTCGCCATGGGCGACAATCGCGACAACAGCGCCGACTCCCGCTACTGGGGTTTTGTAGACGACAAACTTATCGTCGGAAAAGCCTTCTTCGTGTGGATGAATTTCGGCGATTACAGCCGCATCGGCAGCAGCATCCAATAAGTTGCCCGTTTCATTCCGATAAAACACAAGGTCGTCTGAAAACTGATTTTCAGACGACCTTGTGTTTTATGGTAATTCTTAACGAATAAACCTCCCCTCTCTTCCTTACTTCAACTGTGACATCCTTAAATTTCATATAGCAAAGTTTACTCGTGCAAAAAATACATTCAAATTACTCATTTACCATTTTTAACTGAGCTTAATCAAACCCGAATATTTGTATTTGTTTATAATATTACGATAGCGTAAACACTGCTTATGTTTGTTTTTATCACCTACGAAATCACTGCTTATTATTTTTAAAATATTGCGTAGCAAGTCTAGATCAGAATGGTAAGACCATACTGATTTAAACTTAAACTACTATGAATTTATTTTTCAACCAGTAAGGATTATTTATGCACACTCAAAATAAATCACCTATTACTCATTTTGTTCTAAGCAGTATTTGCGTTGCAATTTTAGCAGCCTGCGGCAGTTCAAATGGAGGTGGAGATTCACCCAAAAATCTATCTGTAGCCCCAAAAAACAACGTCAATAAAGATGACGCAAAAAAAGACAATACCAACAAAAACAACTCTAGTAAGGATAATGCGGACAAAGGTACTACCAATAAAGACAATTCTAACAAGGTTAACACTGACAAAGGAAATGCCGACAAAAATAATGCCAATAAAGATAATAAAACTAACACTAACAAAGAAACATTATTATTAAATAAAGGCATTCAGGATAAACTGACCACACTAAAACTAAGTGATGTAATAAAAACTGAACAATTCAATCAAACTGAAGTGAATACCGGTTTCATTGCAAATAACTTAAGTGCGACCCCATTATTAGAGACAGCTAAAGGTCCACATGATCACCCTACCTCTCACCTTTTGACATCCGCTTATAGAAAAGATAAAACCAAACTTTTACGCCCTCAAACAGTTATATTAGGCGGTGTAGCAACGCGTTACTTTACTAACTATACAGATGGTTATGTTGCGAAGAGAGCCGGTTATGATGAGATTGATACGCCATTAAGTGCAAAAAATCTGATTGGTGTAGATAAACGCAATAAAAATGGCATCTTAGTTAAAAATGGCAGAAGCGTTAACATCTTAGATCAAACTGCCAGCAAACTGGAATTAGATAGTGTAGGCGGTAGCCGTTATACAAAATGGTTTAATAATTTTGCTACTAATGCCGATAATGAAACTGAATTGGATAAAGGCCGCCGTGTATTAACAGATGTGAAATACAAATTAGATGCAAATAATAATCCTGTATGGACTGTAACTACCGAACCCAGCAGCGGTTATCAATATGCACATTCTTTAAATCGTTATTTTAACAATAATCCAGACGATGAATTATATGTTAACCAAAACGGTGAATATGCATATCGTTTTACATTAAAAAAATCAACTACATTTGAAGTCAGTGCAGAATCAGCAAAAAATCATCCGGAACGTGCAGAGGCACTCAAAGCATTAGGGTGGTCTGCTGGCAAGCAATATCACTTCGCACCAGGTAGCTACTTTATGGTTACACAAAAAGATGGCAGCCTAAAAATTGTAGCCGATAACGGACAAATGACGCAGGTATCCTTATATTCAGTCCATGTCGGTATTGATGACAATAAAGCATTGGGTGCATTCCAAAATAAACGTGTAATTGCCGAAATGTTCAGTGCATTAAACTATGGCAAGACAAATGAAATTCGTGCGATTTATACCTATGACGTTGGACAAGCCAATGGCTTCAACCAACAATATCTCTCATTAAATGCATGGCGCTATAAAAATGGCGATGGCACTTATGGACTCAATAATCCTTTTAACATCAGCATTTTCGACCGAGTTGCTACTGAAAATGGTATAGTTGCCAATGTCTATGACATGAAGACTAAAAAAGGTTTATCTGCCAAATATACAGGCGTTGCCTATTCCAGCCGAGATGGTAAACAAGACGGTGTGATGAATATGACTGCACAGTTCCATGAACCAGATATGGCTTACAACAATACTATTTCAAGCAATAACGTTACCTTCAATGGCGCGATTACCAACCGTCGCCTAGATGACAAACGTAATGTATATTTTGCCAGCGGTAATGTAAAAACAGAGAGTGGAATGCCTTCTGCAAGCGCGGGTCGAAAAGTTTCTCTAGTGGGTAGAAACCAAGTTGCTCAAAATGTTACTGTCTGGATGGAAGGAAAAAAACCAGGTGAAAATAAAGTAATTTATGGTCAAGGTAACGTACGTTTTGCCGGTCCAAATGCTGAAGAAGTCGGTGGTTTGTTAAAAATTACTACCAGCCATGGCGAAAACAATATCGGTTTCATTGGCAAACGCTAAGACGCTTACCCAAAGAAATAAGCAGCAGAAGCTTTGCATCTGCTGCTTATTATTTTCCAAGCAAACCCCTCTGCAAATAAACAAAGCGCAATTGGAGGGGCAACTTAAAATATCCTGAATTCTCTGAAAAATATACTCATGAAATCTAATCAATTCATTTTTATTGCGGGCATATTATTTCCCATAATGGTTACTGCCGAAACAATTGCTAACCCTGAAACTGAAGCCGATCGCCAAATGGAAAGGATACAAGAAATGGCCATTCCTAAACCACCGGAGGTAGGCACCTCCCTTTTGAATGGTGTCAAGACTTCTTTGAATGAGCATACTCAGACATTGACATTAGATGATCTAGCCAAACAACCAGAGCTGGCCGAACCTTTGTTAAATCAAGCATTGCAAGCGCGAAACTATATTGCTGCAGAGCAGCTCTTGCCTATATATCGTAAATGGGATAGGCATGACCCTATTTTATTGGATTATGCGCAAGGCGCAATTTGGCGTTCGCAAGGAAAGCATAAAAAAGCCATTACACTTTACCGTAATATTCTTGTTCGACATCCTAATCTTGTTGCCGTCCGTCTAGACTTGGCTGCTATGCTTTATGAGGATAAGCAAACCCGTAATTCACAACATGAATTTAATGCTGCCAAAAAACAAGGTTTACCAGAAGATGTCCTTCCTACTATTGCCCTTTATGAAAACGCTATGGGGCAAAATAAATGGCAATTTTCAGGCAGTCTGAGTTACACCCAAGACAACAATATCAACAACGTTTCAGCTGAGCGTGAAATCCATCTTCCTCAATTTGATAACTTGGCTTTTGAAAAAAATTCTGACTATCTGCCACAAAAAGGGCATGGTTTTACCTACGCCCTATCCGTTGATCGCGATATCAATCTCAAAGGCAACCATTATTTCGCTCTTTCAGGCGATGTCGACGGCGTCAGCTATTGGGATAATCATGATTATGATGATCAAACGGCAAAAGTCAGTCTAGGTTATAAAAATAAAAGTTTTAAAACAGATAGTTTTGTTATGCCATTTTTAGAAAAGCGTCGCTACGGAAATCATCCTTATTACACGCGTACAGGTGTAGATTTAGGTGCTTCACGTTGGATAAAACTAAATTTACGTCTATCTGCCAACGGAACCTTTGCACAAAAAGATTATGCCTATACCAAACAACAAGGGAAAGATTATCAGATTGGATTTGGGACGACCTACCTGATGAATGATAAAACCTATTTCTTAGGAGGTTTGAGTTATGCGCGTGACAAAGTTGAAAATTTCGCAGGCAGCAGCTCCAAACGGATAGGAGGTTACTTAGGTTGGGGGCAAATTTGGGGTGAAAATTTCAATAGTCGCCTTATCATCAATCACTACAATGAACGCTTTGATGGAAAACATTACGTCTTTACCGACCGTCATCGTACAGATAATGTCGTGGTTACCAATTTAAGCCTCTGGCACAATAAACTGAGTTTTCTAGGAATTACGCCGAGATTAAATTGGCGATATACAAACAATAACAGCAATATTAACGAACTTCATAGTTATACAAAAAATCGTGTATTTATAGATTTTGAGAAAACGTTTTGAAAAAATTTGATATACACGCACTTTAACTAAATCTATCGAACTTAGTTAAAGGGTCGTCTGAAAGCACATCGGTGCATACAGCAATTAAAAAAGCTGAGTCCTGTCACATACAGAACCCAGCTTTTTATTTAATCCACCAAAGCAGGCTTTTATGAGTGTCCAATATTTTGAAGCCTAGTGTTTTCAGACGACCTCTTTCCTCAGCCGATCAACTGTTTCAACACTTCCGCTTTGGCTTTATCGTAATCCTCTTGGGAAATCAAACCACCGTCCAACAGGGATTTGAGTTTCGCCAATTTTGCCTGCGGATCTTCAGAGGTCGTCTGAACGCTTTGCGCGGGTTGTGCTGCCGGCTGCATCATGCCCGCCATCGCGCCAGCCATTGCCTGACCGACGCCTGCGCCTACGCCCAAGCCTGCGCCGATTCCGGCAAGTCCGCCTTCGTTTTGCGCGGCGAGCGGGATGGATTCGGCGGTTTGGTATTGGGTGTAGCGTCCCAAGTCGCCGATGACACCCATGGAAATTTTCTTATCCAACGCTTCTTGGATGGCGGCAGGCAGAGTGATGCTTTCGACGGTAAAGTTTTCCAGCGTCAAGCCGAGTTTGGCAAATTCCGCGCCGAGCAATTCGCCGATTTTTTGCGACAGCAAAACCTGGTTTGCCGCCATGTCCAAAAACGGAATGCCGGAGCTGCCGAACGCCGCCGCGAGTTGGGTGACGGCAATATTGCGCAACTGGTTTTCCAACTCGACACCGCTGTATTCTGCCGCTACGCCGCTGACTTCTTTGAAGAATTTTGCCGGATCGCTGATGCGGTAGGCGTACATGCCGAACGAGCGCAACTGCACCGCGCCGAACTCGGCATCGCGTACGGTAACGGGTTGCGACGTCCCCCATTTTCGCGCAAGCTGTTGTTTGGTATTGAAAAAGTAAACGTCGGATTTAAACGGGGATTCAAAGAGTTTGTCCCAGTTTTTCAGGTTGGTCAGCAGCGGCAGCGTTTGCGTGTTGAGTGTATAACGGCCCGGTCCGAACACGTCGGCGGTTACGCCTTCGTCGACAAACATCGCCATCTGCGCCTCGCGCACGGTCAGGCTCGCGCCGTTTTGGATTTCCTCGTCGGCAATCGGGAAACGCCACATCAGCAGGCTGTCGTCGGGATTCGGCCATTGGATGACGTCGATAAACTGTTTCTTGATAAAGTTGAACATTGCGGTTCCTTATTTTGAAGAATGGGTAACTTGTCGGTTGTAGACATGACATAAGGGCAGAAAACGTATGTTTTCTTCAACCGATTATAAAATCAGGTTAAACACCGGCATTCTTAAGAATATCGGCATAGCGTCGGACTGCTTGCCGCCTGTGCTTTGTGTACACGGTCAGATTTACGCTATTTCGGGGATTTTCGCCACTAATCGAAAAATGCCCATCGGGAAAATCGTCGGATGAAAAATCTGAGCGGTTGATATATCCACCAAGCGGTAATTGTTGGGTTTTGTTGGGTCATTATAGAATGGTTAGTGCAATTTCTCTAACTTATCATATTGATTCTAACAAAGAAAAGGAATATACATGCAAAAAACTACCCATTTCTGCTTCGCCGTTTTGGCATTGTCAGCCGCCGTCTGCACACAGGCTGCCCGTCCTGTCGAGTTTACCGTGGGTACGGAATATTACAAAGAGAATTATCGGGAATATAAAGACGGCGAGCGCCTTATGCGCCAAAAGGGAAACCTGTGGTCTCTGACAGGTGGCGTCAAATATCGCTTTAACGACCGCCATGCGGCAAAATTAGAAGGACGCTACTCCCGAGGCAAGTCGGATTACACAGGAAGGTATCAGGACGGAAGAGGCAATGTAACGGAATACGGCACTGCCACGTTCAACGGCTCTCCGCGCCGCGTCTATGATGTCCGTGCCTTATATGAATATACGCACCCGATTAACGACCGTGTCAGCCTGACAGCCGGAGCAGGCGTGGGTCACCGCGTTTTGAAAGATTTGGGTTCCCGCGTCGTAGCCAACAATTACGACCGCAAAAACCGGACCACTTATGCGCAAATCAATGCCGGTGTAAACATTGCGCTTCCTGCCGGTTTCGAAGTTTCACCCAATATCGCCTACAACCATTCCCTGAGAGGCCGTCAGCATTCTTATCGCGCCCATCAGGACATTGAAATGAAACAGTCGAGCGGACACGGCATCGAAGTCGAAGTACCCGTATCTAAAAAATTCGCCAACGAATCTAAAATAAGCGTCGTTCCGTTTTATCGCGGCTGGAAAGTCAAGAAATCGGATACGGCCCTCGTCTATCTGCCAGACGGTATATATGGTTCAACCGAACCTAAAAACTACACCCATGAAGCTGGTGTAAAAGTACGGTATACGTTCTGATGCACTGATGGTGCGTTTACCTTTTCAGACGACCTTGCAGACAGGCAGGTCGTCTGAAATTTTTAGTATAGTGGATTAAATTTAAATCAGTACGGCAAGGCGAGGCAACGCCGTACTGATTTAAATTTAATCCACTATATTTATGGAAACACACAACTTTCTGAAACCAAGAAAACAGAAACATCAGGTCAGACAAGCCGCATTCAAGATGCCGATGGATACGGACACCGCGCCAAACAGCGCGCCGACGGCGACGTTGTTGCCGATAAGTTCTTCCGTTGCGCCTTTAATCATCATCGTGGCGGCGAAATACACCAAAATCTGAATCACCGCCGCCGCAAGACCCCACAGGATAAAATCAACGAAACTGACGCTATGGGCAATGCTGGATGCGAGCGTCAAACAAAATCCAACCAGCGCGCCGCCAAACGACAAGGCGCAGGCAAGATTGCCGTTTTTAATCAGCCGCAATTCTTCCGCAGGCGTAATCCGCAGATACACCGCGCCGAAAACGGCAGTCATCGCCACCCCCGCAAGCATATATTGCAGGTAAAGCAGGTATTGGGGCAGGGAAATACTCACGATAGGGCTTCCTCGGTATTTTGATATAATGGATTATGCCACAACTCTAAGCCATCTGAAATTAAAGGGGACGCACCACAAACCGGCCCTTCCTTAAAAAACGGTTTTGGACTCGAAAAACCATACATTCAACACCCAAGGCAGCGCGGCAGGATACGTATTTCTGTTCAAAACATACCGTTTTACACATCAAGCCCCACCATTGTCGAATCATCCGTTTTTCAGATTTCAGACGACCCTATAAAACGCCCACACCATGACCGCCAACCGCACCCTCATCATCTCCGTCTTCATCGTCGCCAGTTGCGGCCTCGCCTACGAACTCATCATCGCCGCGCTGGCGAGCTATCTTTTGGGCGACAGCATTTTGCAGTTTTCCTCCGTCATCGGACTTTATCTTTTCTCGATGGGCATAGGCGCGCACCTGACCCGCTACATCAAAGACGAAGACGTGTTGCACCGCTTTATCGAAATCGAACTTTTGGTCGGCATCATCGGCGGCATTTCCGCGCTGGCATTGTTCGTCGCCTTCGGTCTTTCCGCCGCCCCGTTCCGCACCCTGCTCTACGCCTTCGTGCTGATTGTCGGCGCAGTCGTCGGCATGGAAATCCCGTTGGTGATGCGCGTGTTAAACCGCAAAGGCGCAGAGTTTAAAGAACTCGTTGCCAAAGTCCTGACCTTCGACTATTTGGGCGCACTCGCCGTTTCCCTGCTCTTTCCGCTTCTCCTCGCCCCCAAACTCGGCATGGCGCGTTCCGCCCTCTTGTTCGGCATCCTCAATGCCGCCGTCGCCTACCTGACCGCACGCGTATTCAAAGCCGAACTGCCCCGCTACCGCGCCATCCGCCTGCGCGCGCTGATTGTCTTGTCCGTCCTCGCCGTCACCTTCGCCTACGCCGACCGCATCTCCTTCAAAGCCGAACAAAGCTATTTCGGCGATCCTATCGTCTATCAAAGCCACTCGCCCTACCAGCGGCTCGTCGTAACCCGCTGGAAAGACGACACCCGCCTCTACATCAACGGCAACCTGCAATTCTCCTCGCGCGACGAAGCCCGTTACCACGAAGCCCTCGTCCTGCCCGCCATGCAGATGGTTCAAAACGCCGCCCGCATCCTCATCCTCGGCGGCGGCGACGGATTGGCGGCGCGCGAAGTCTTGAAATACCCGCAGGTCAAACACGTTACCCTGGTCGATTTAGACCCCGACATGACCGCCACTTTTAAAACCTCCGCCACCTTAAGCGCGCTCAACCAAGGCTCGCTGTCCCATCCCAAAATGCACGTCGTCAACGACGATGCCGCCAAATGGCTGGAGGGGTCGTCTGAAAAATTCGACGTCATCATCATCGACCTGCCCGACCCGTCCAATTTCTCGCTGGGCAAACTCTACTCCGTCCCCATGTACCGCCTCGTCGCCCGCCATCTTCAGCCGCAGGGTAAAATCGTCGTCCAATCCACCTCGCCCTACTTCGCCCCCAACGCCTACTGGTCGGTCGTCGCCACCCTCGAAGCCGCCGGCCTGTCCACCGCGCCTTACCACGTTTACGTCCCCTCCTTCGGCGAATGGGGATTTGTGTTGGCAGGCTTCGATAAGCAATTCCCCGTCCCGCAGAAATTCGACGTCCCTACGCGTTATCTGAACGCCCAAACCGCCGCCGAAATGTTCCGCTTCCCGCCCGACATGGCAAGGCGCAAGGTCGAGCCGAACTATCTGAACAACCAAATCCTCGTCAGCTATTTCGAAAGCGACTGGCGCAACGTAACCCGTTGAGCCGCTTCCCCAAAACAAAGGTCGTCTGAAAACCATTTTCAGACGACCTT
>NZ_KV821492.1:55168-79780 GCF_001815675.1 Neisseria sp. HMSC065D04 | reverse complement strand
GAGGAAGGGCTTTTTTGCAAAGGTCTCGACCTTTGCTTTGCCGGTCAAGATTCGGGCTGCTTACGGACGGTTGGCTGCGATATGGTAGCGCGTTTCAAATGCGGCTTCTTCTCCCGCGTCCAGTTTGATTAACCCTAAGCCGTTGTTGAAACAGTCGGGTGCGCCGCTGAGGTTTTCGATGGCGATGGTGTCGCGGGTCGATGGGGTGAAGATTTGCAGGTAGGGATAGGATGCGTCGGGGTAAATGCTCAGGGTCAGTCCGTTGCCTGAAAGCGTGCAGGCGGCGGGTTTGCTGCGTGCCAAGACAAAGCTGTTGTCCAATTCGATGCCTGCCAGGCTTGAGATCGTCTGAAAACGGGTGTCGTCGATCATGCTGCCGTCGGGAACCAAATCGGCATCGAAGCCCAAGCGTTTGCTGCTGTCGATTTCCAGCGACCAATCGTCGGTTTTGCCGCCGAGTGTGAAATAGGGGTGCCAGCCGTCTGCGAGCGGCATGGCGGTTGCGCCTTGGTTGCGGACGGTGGAACGGATGCTTAAGCCGTCTGCGCTGAGACGGTAGCGGACGGTCAGGCTGAAGGGGAAGGGGTAGCCGCTGTCGTCTTGTGCGTAATCTGCGCGGATTTCGACTTCGGCGGATTGGCCGTCGGCATGGCTGTTGACGAGGGCGAACTCGCGGTCATACATCAAACCGTGTGCCGCGTGTTCGGCGAGTTTGAATTTGTCGCACTGATATGCTTTGCCGTCGAAACTGTATTTGCCGTGGCGCAGGCGGCAGGCGTAAGGGCTGAGCTTGCCGCTGCGGAACCATTCGGTCAGGCTCTCACGGGCGTGTTGCGGGGTGTCGTAGGCTTTGACGATGTTGAACCATGTGCCGTCGGGGCGGCGGATTTCGTAGCGGTTGAGCAGCCCGCCGTAGAGATAAATTTCCGCGCGCAAATCGGCTGAGGCGAGCAGCAGGCGGTCGTTGTCGGTTTTGAGTGTGAACATGAAGCGGCTCCTGATGGTGGTTGAGACAGGGTGTATAAAAGGTCGTCTGAAAAGTTTTCAGACGACCTTTTGAGATTTTACTCTTTAACTAAAGGACCTGATGTTTCTCCGTGTCCGGCGGCGGTGCGCACCAGTTGGAGAAATTCGGATTTCAGGCCGAACGGGTCATCGCCTTGGACTTTTTGTGCCATGTTTTCGATGTCTCTCCAACTGAGTTTGCCGTTGTATTCGCCGCCGCGCAGGGCTTGGGCATAGGAAGCGGCGGCAAGGGCGAGCAGGGTGTCTTTGTCGGCTTGGTCAAGCGGTTTGCTGCCGACGGGGACGGCTTGCTGCATCAATTGGCTGTCTTTTTGTCCGGGCAGTTTGTAGCGCACTTTGACAAAGGCGTATTCGTTTTTGCTGCCTTTAGCGGCTGGGGCTTTTTGATAGCGCGATTCTTCAAGCCAGCCTTGTTTGCCCTGCGGGATGATTTCATAGAGGGCGGTCACGCTGTGGCCTGCGCCGATGTCGCCCGCATCTACTCTGTCGTTGTTGAAGTCTTCATTACGCAGGGTGCGGTTGGCATAGCCGACCAAGCGGTATTCTTTGACGGTGGCGGGGTTGAATTCGACTTGGATTTTGACATCCTGCGCTACGGTGGCGAGTGTGGAGGTCAGCTGCTGTTGCAGGACTTTTTTCGCTTCTTTTTCGTTGTCGATGTAGCTGTAATTGCCGTCACCCGCATCGGCGATTTGTTCCATCATGTCTTCGTTGTAGTTGCCCATGCCGAAGCCCAGGGTGCTGAGTGAAACGCCGCTTTTGCGTTTTTCGGCAACCATAGATTTGAGGGTTTCGGTGTCGGATACGCCGACGTTAAAGTCGCCGTCGGTCGCCAATAAAATGCGGTTGATACCGTTGGGTACGAAGGCTTTTTGCGCTTGCTCATAAGCCATTTGCAGTGCGGATTCGCCGTCTGTCGCGCCGCCCGCACGCAGTTTGTCGATGGCGTTCAGGATGGTTTCTTTATCTGCGCCTGAGGTGGGCGGGAGTACCAGATCTTCTCCAGACGCATAGGTAATCAGGGTCACTTTGTCTTGCGGGCGCAGTTGTCGGGTCAGGATGCGTAGGGTTTCTTGAACCAGCGGCAGTTTGTTTTCCTCCCCCATACTGCCGGATACATCCACAAGGAAAACGAGGTTGGCAGGCGGCAGGTCTTTTTTCGCGGTGTCTTGAGCCTGTATGCCGATTTTGATGAGTTTGGCTTCCGGTTGCCATGGAGAATCAATGGTTTCAGTGTGAACGGCAAATGGACGGTTGTCAGTAGGCAGTGGATAGTTGTAGGGGAAATAATTGACGATTTCCTCAATCCGTACAGCGTCTTTGGGTGGCTGTTCGCCATTGGTCAGGAATCTGCGGACGTTGGCGTAGCTTCCGGTATCGACATCGATGCTGAATGTGGATACAGGCTCTTGGGCAACGGATTTGACCGGTTGGTCAGGTTGGTCTTGGTAGCGTTCGGTGTTTTCTGCAAGAGGCAGATTTTCTTCAGCAACGGCGGCAGTAGACAGTGCTGCGTTGGGTGGACTCTGAAGACTGTCAGGTGAAGAACTTGAGTGTTCGTGTGAACCGGAACACGCTGCCAACGCTGCTAACGTGAGTATGGAAACGGTTTTTAGAAAAAAACGCGACATGATTTAAGCTCCATAGAAATATCACATGCTGATTGTTAAAAGTATTGATAGCAGTGTATTGGCAGATTCAACGATAACGCAGGGTCACTTTTTATTTGGATCTTATAGTGGATTAAATTAAACCAGGACGGCGTTACCTCGCCTTAGCTCAAAGAGAACGATTCTCTAAGGTGCTGAAGCACCAAGTGAATCGGTTCCGTACTATCTGTACTGTCTGTGGCTTCGTCGCCTTGCCCTGATTTTTGTTAATCCACTATAATGTGTGAATAGTGGGTTAAGTTTAAATCAGGACAGGGCGGCACAACGCGGTACTGGTCTAAACTTAACCCACTATGTTTATGACTTAGGCAAGATTTTGTCGGGCTGAGACGGTTTTGTAAAGGTCTCAGCCCCGATTTATCTTACATTAACTTTTCTTCCGGCGGCGTTCGCCCGGCAGCAGCATATCCGCCCATTTGATGATGTTGGCGACTTCGGCGGGGTTGAGTTCGTAGAACTGTCCGCGTTTGAGGCGGTTGGGCAGGCCGATGGGGCCGAAGCCGACGCGCACGAGGCGGCTGACGGTGAGTCCTTGACTTTCGAATATGCGGCGCACTTCGCGGTTGCGGCCTTCTTTAATCACGACGTTGTACCATTTGTTCGCGCCTTCGCCGCCTTGTTCGTAGATGCGTTCGACTTTTGCCAAGCCGTCTTCGAGCATTACGCCTTCTTCGGTGAGGTTGCGCATTTGTTCGGTGGTCAGTCCGCCGAGTACGCGCACGGCGTATTCGCGTTCAACTTCGAAGCTGGGGTGGGCGAAACGTTGGACGAGTTCACCGGAGGTGGTCAGGATGAGCAGGCCGCTGGTGTTGATGTCCAAACGCCCGATGGCGACCCAGCGGCTGCTGGCGGCCTGCGGCAGGCGGTCGAAGATGCTGACGCGGCCTTGCGGGTCGTCGCGGGAGACGATTTCGCCTTCTTGTTTGTAATACAGGATGATGCGCGGCAGGCGGTCCGCCCATTTGAGCTTGATGATGCTGCCTTTGACGGTAACGTGGTCATCGGGGGTGACTTTGTCGCCCAGTTGCGCGGTTTTGCCGTTGACCGTTACCCAGCCGTTGTTGATCCACTCTTCCATTTCGCGGCGCGAGCCGACGCCGGACGCGGCAAGCACTTTTTGCAGGCGTTCGGGTTCCATGCGCGACAGGTCGCTGCGGCGCTCTTTCAAATCGCGCGCGCGTTCCATGATTTTTTGATTGGGATTGCGGACGACGAGTTTTCTGGCTTTGGCGGCACGCTGTTTGGGGGCGTTTTGCGGCTTGAGGTCGTCTGAAACTTTTTGTCCGTAAGGTTTGGAAGCGGTTTTCCGCGTTTCGTCTTTGGGACGGGCTTTGCTTTTGAAAGGTTTGGCGGTTTTCTTGGCAGACGGGGCTGCGCCGTCGCGCCATTGGCGTTTGCTGGTGGGTTGCTTGGACATGGGGTTCTCCTAACGCGTTTGATGGCAGCGGGTTGAATTTGAAGCAGGACAAGGCAAGTCAAATTCAACCCGCTGCGGAAAACGGTTCTTCTGCGGCGGTGGCGGCAGGATAAGTTACGGATAAAAGGCCGTCTGAAAACGAATGAAACGAGTTTTGTTAAAACGTTTTTTATATTTCAGACGACCTTTTGCTGGAGTCGGGATTTTACCCTATCGGCTTGAAGCTGTGGAAAGTTTAAGGCGACAGCCGCTCGCGTATCCAGTTGCCGTCAACCAAGCGGTATTGGATGCGGTCGTGCAGGCGGCTGGGGCGGCCCTGCCAGAATTCGATGCGGTCGGGGATGACGAGATAGCCGCCCCAATGCGGCGGACGCGGGACGTGCAGCGGGTGTTTCGCGCCCACTGCCGCCGCTTTGGCAACCAACATCGCCTTGCTCGACAACACTTCGCTTTGCGCGCTTGCCCATGCGCCGATGCGGCTGGTGTAGGGGCGGCTGTCGAAATATTCGTCCGAAGCGGCGGCATCCAGTTTTTCGATGCGCCCTTCAACGCGCACCTGCCGCTCCAGCTCCGGCCAGAAAAACGTCATGGCGGCAAACGGATGCGCGTCAAACGAGCGTCCTTTGCGGCTTAAGTAATTGCTGAAAAACACAAATCCCTGCGGATTGACTTCTTTCAGCAGCACCATGCGGCTGTTCGGCCTGCCGTCTTCGCCCACAGAGGCAACGTTGACGGCGGTCGGCTCGTTGACTTGCGAATGAATCGCCTCGTTCAGCCATTGCTCGAACTGGACAATCGGGTCGGCACGGCATTCCGATTCCGACAGTTCGCGCTTGCTGTAATCTGCGCGGATATTGTGCAAATCCATTTTTATCCTCCGTTTTCCGATATCGGGCCAGCGGGAAATGCGCCCCAACCCATCATACCCCCATTGTTCAGACGGCCTCAAGCGCTGCTGTTATAATGCGCTTTTTTATTGATACAAACGAAAAACCATGCAAACCGAAGTCGAACTGAAAATCCTTAATCCGAAAATGGCGGACAAACTGCCCGCCTACGCCACGCCCGGTTCTGCCGGACTGGACCTGCGCGCCTGTTTGGACGAAGCCGTTACCCTGCAACCGGGAGACACCTATCTCGTTCCGACCGGCCTAGCGGTTCACCTTGCCAATCCCGACTACGCCGCCGTTTTGCTGCCGCGTTCCGGTCTGGGACACAAACACGGCATCGTCTTGGGCAACTTGGTCGGACTGATCGACTCGGACTATCAGGGCGAACTCAAAGTCTCCGTGTGGAACAGGGGCAAAGAAGCGTTCACCATCGAGCCGATGGAACGCATCGCGCAAATGGTCATCGTTCCCGTCGTCCAAGCCTCGTTTAAAGTCGTGGACGAATTTGCCGCCAGCGAGCGCGGCGAAGGCGGATTCGGCAGCACGGGCAAGGCGTAAACCGCCTGTTTAAATACAAAGGTCGTCTGAATTTGAGCTGTGTAGAGAATAACCGCGTTGTTCGCAGAACTCGGCCTACACGGAGCGCCTGAATAGGCTCTTATTGAATGCCCGAGATTTAGGGGAGGTTCAGGATTCAGACGACCTTTTCTTCTTCCTCGTTCCAAAAATCATAGAAATTAAACCATTGCAGCGGATTTTGCGCGCATTCTTGCGCCAAGATATCGGCGAAGCCCTGCATGGCGGCGGTAACGGCGGCTTCGCGGTTGCCGCGTTTCCACTCGGAAGTGTCGGTGAAGCGGCGTAGTTTCAAATGGTAGCGGCCGTTTTGTTTGACGCAAAACAGCGTGTTCACCTGTGTTTTTAAGAGCGCCGCCAAGAGCCATGCGCCTTGCGGCATGGGGGCGGTATGGCCTAGAAAGTTGATGTCGGCGGTTTTCTCGCCGCGAACGGGTACGCGGTCGGCGGCAATGGCTATCCATTCGCCGTCTTCGATGCGGCGGTTCAGTTCCATCATCAGAGTGGGATCCAAATCCGTAACCTGAATCAGGCGGATGTGTTCCGCGCCCGCTTTTTGCAAGGCTTCGTTGAACGCCTGCGCGTGTTTGCTGTGTACCAACACATTGAGCCTGAAGCCTTTATGGTGCGACACCAGCGCGCGGCAGACTTCGGTGTTGCCCAAGTGGGAGCAGGCGAAAATCTGCCCGCGTACCGAATTGCTCACTTGCGTATAAACGCCGTCCGGGTCTTCGAGTACCAAATCTTCATAACGGATTTTGCGCTGCCACACGGCAAAACGGTCGCATATTGCCTCACCGAATGCGATAAATTGTTTGAATACGCTGTGTTTCGGCAAAACGGTATCGGGAAAGGTCGTCTGAAGACGGGTTTGATACCGCAGGATATGGCGGCGCGGTTTGGGTGCGGTGGCGTAGAAATACAGTACCACAAACCAGATGCACGGTCTCATCAGGAAGGCAGGCAGATAGCGCACCATCAGCGTGGTCAGGGCGAGAAACAGGCGGCTGCCGCGTTCGGGCTGCGCCGCCCAATGGTTTTGTGTGTTGTCGGTCATGGTTTCAGACGACCTTTCCCAAATAGAGCGTCCACACGCCGCCGCAACATTCCTAAAAACAGCCGCGTGTGCATTTTGCTGATGCGCACGTTGTCGGCGAAGGCGTTGAAATGGGACACGCCGTCGGCGGCGTATTGCACGGGCGTTTTAATCCAAACCAGCTTGACGCCGCGCCAGTACAGGCGGATGAGGATTTCCGTGTCGAAATCCATGCGGTCGCCCACGGTTTCTTCGCGGACGACCGAAAGCGCGGGGGCGAGCGGGTACAGGCGGAAGCCGCACATGCCGTCTTTGATGTCGCAAGACCAAGTGTGCAGCATGTTCCAGAAGTCGGTAATCTTGCGCCCGTACAGCCGCGCTTTAGGCGCGTCGCCGCCGTATTGCGGCCAGCCGCAGACGACGGCTTCGGGGTTTTGTTCCGCCGCCGCCAAGAGTTTGGGCGTGTCGTCCAGATGGTGCTGCCCGTCGGCATCAACCTGCAAAACATGGCTGAAGCCGTTTTCTTCAGCGTATTTCAAACCGGTTTTGACTGCCGCGCCTTTGCCACCGTTGATGGGGCGGTAAAGGACGTGGATGCCGTCTGAAACCAATGCCCGCAATACGGGTTTGCATTCTTCGCGCGAACCGTCGTCCACGATCAATACATCCAAACCGAAGCCGTGCATGGTCTGTGCGACGTGGGCGATGGCGGCGGGGTGGTTGTAGTGGGGGATTAACACTAGGGTTTTCATGAGGATACCGTTTTTCAGACGACCTTCTCGCAGCGCAGGATGCTGTGTCCGCGTCCGATGCCGTCTGAAATTTCCGCCACTTTCAATCCGGCGTTTTCAACGCAGCGTATCAGGTCTTCGGAATGGAAGATTTTGCTGTTGCCGTTGGCCATGGCGGTGAAATACAGGCTGGTCATGGTCAGGCAGTAGGCGGCGGTTTCGTATTGCTGCCTGTCCCAGCAGGGTTCCATGATGTAGAGGCTGGTGTGGCTGTTCATGGAAGCGGCGGCGCGGCGCAGGATGCCGGTGACTTGTTCCTCGCTGAAACAGTCTAAAAACTGGCTCATCCAAATCGCGTCGAAACCTGTCGGGAAGGGGACTTCGGGGTCGAGCAGGTTGGCGGGGTGGGCATGGATGCGTTCCGCGCCGGTTTTGCCTTTGGTCGCTTCGCGCATCAGGGCGATTTGTTGCGGCAAATCCATGATGGTAACTTCGACTTCGGCGTTGTAGCCGACGCATTGTTCCGCCCAGCGGCCGGTGTTGCCGCCGACGTCGAGCAGCTTTTTAACCGGTTTGGCGAACACGGTTTTCAAGGCTTCGGCAAAGGAATTGTCGGAATAATAATGGTCGAAGGCGAACCATTTTTCCTGCGCGACGCTCGGCAGTGAGGATAGGCCTTCGTAAATCGTCGGCCAGCCGCCGAAAACTTTCAACCCTTCGGGTTTGCCCGTTTGCAGGGTTTTTTCCAAGTCAAACATGCCTTGGTAACAGATTTCCTGCGTGAAATCCATGTTCACGCGCGCCATTTTGTCTTTCAGTAAAAACCAGCCGGCTTTGCTGATGAAATAGCGGTTGTTGCGGGTGTGCACCGTACCGATGGAGAGCGAGGCTTCAAGCAGCACTTGCGCGGCGTAACCGCTGATTTGCGCTTTCTCGGCGATTTCGGCTTGAGTAAGGCCGTCTGAATGGTCGTTCAGCAAATCCAAAATGCCGAATTTCACCATCAGGCGGGATACTTGAAACACAATCGGCGCAAAGGCGATTTCCTGCGCCAAACGCTGCGCTTCGCCTGCGGACTGGTGTTCTTCGGAATAACGTTGTGCTAGTGCTGGAAAAAGTTGCATATTTTCTATCTTTTCATTTGATTATGGGTTGTTATTAGGTTTGGGCGGGATTATCCCCGATTTGCAGGTTTTCCTCTTCCCGCAGGAGAGGACGGAGCCTAAGAAAGCATTTTCAGACGACCTCGAACACAATCCGACCCGATGCGCAGGGATTGTCGCCGTTGCTGACTTTAAAGCTCAATTTGTTTTTGGCTTCATCGTATTTCAGTTCCACCGACACTTCGTCATGCGGACGGACGAACTGCTGGTATTTCAGGTTTTCCACGCGGACGACGCGCTGCCTGCCCCACGGATGACACGCCGCCAGATCGCGCACCCATTGCAGCTCGACGACGCCGGGTACGAGCGGGAAGGTGGCGAAATGGCCGCCGAAATAGACCAAATCGAGCGGCACGCGGCCGGTGAAGGTTTCGGCGGCGGTTTCTTCTTCAGATGATGTTTTTGACCAAACGGGCGATGTCTGGGCGACGGTAAAGGTCGTCTGAAAATCGGCGGCGGCGATTTTGGCCTGGGCATTGCGCGGCAGGCTGTCGGCGAAACGCCAGTAACGGGGCAGGGCGATAGTGTCCTGTGTGGCGGCAAGGTGGCGTTTGAGCGCGTCGGCGATGGCGGCTCGGCCTTGGTCGCGCAGGGCGGCGATCCCGTCCGCGTTCAACGCCGCCCATATGGCGATGCGCTGATGTTGCGGATGGCGGCCGCAATGGGCGTCGGCAATCCACGGATGCCGTAAAAGTTCGTGTTCGATTTGGGTCAGCGACACGCGTTTGTCCTCGAATTTGATGATGCGGTCTTGGCGGCCGAGCAGCAGGAAACCGTCGTGCTGCGGCTCGATTAAATCGGCGGTCTGGCGGCGTTCGGGCGACCACGGCGAAGATGCCCACAATGCGCCTTCTGCATTCTGCCCGATTTCCACGCCGGCAAACGGCCGCCATGCGCGGCTTTCCCGACGCGACGCAATCACGCCGGTTTCGGTGCTGCCGTACACTTCAAACGGGCGGACGGCAGCCTGTTGCAGCAAATCCGCCGTGGCTTCGGGCAGCGCGCCGCCCGCCGACACGATGCCCGCGATTTTATGGCCGATGCTCTGCCAGTTGCGGTTTTCACCCAGGCGGTTGAGTACCGCCGGACTGGCAATCCACACCACTTTTTCATGCGCCGCCGTACTGGCGAGCAGGTTTTCAGGATAAACCGCCTGCCGCCGCTCCATAGACCAGCCCATTGTCAGCGCAAGCGCGAAACGGAAAGTAAAGCCGTAAAGGTGTTGCGGAATGACGCTGCCGATAACCGTTTCCCCGCCGCGCCCGAACGGCAGCGCATCCGTCAACATTAAGGCTTCCGCCTGCATCTGCGCGGCAGTTTTCACAATCACCTGCGCCTCGCCGCTGGAACCCGACGTTTTCAGCCACGCTTCGGCATGGTCGGGAATCAGATGGTTTTCAGGGGCGGGCGACGTGTGTGCCGGCAAATCGAGCAGGTGCCACACGGGTGGGTTGGATTGCACATTCAACGGTTGTCCGGATTCATCGCGTTGTTCGGTTTGACTGCCCAACTTACTTTGCAAATCTTCGGAATCCGTCAAAAATACATCCGCCGTCCGCCCCCAGTCCAAATTGTCCCGCGCCAGATTCGGCAGCAGCAACACCCGCCCGCCCGAATGCCACACCGCCAACACGGCACAGGCAAACAGCGCGGCATCGTCAAACCACAACGCGGCAGTTTGCACGTTTGCCGTTTTCAGACGACCTGAAAGATGAAAAACCGCACGGTTGAAATCAGCACGCGTCCAATTCGGATGGGTGGCGATAAGGTCTTGTTGGGGCAGATCGGGGGATAGGATTTGGGTTAGGCGCATAATTATAATTTACTAATTAATAAGAAATTAATTACATCGGAAATGCTATATTATTTTTGAGATAAAAAGCCATGATTACCAATAAAAAATTGTGAACTACCCTGCATTCCAAAGAAACTGTTTATTTATAAGTTCACGATAATAGTTTGATTATATATTTTTATATAATTTTATTTTTTATATATTTTATTGGTCATCATTAAACATAAGTGCATCTAATTTTTCAGTATCTGCTGCTATACCTTCATAACTAGAAATAATATTTTCCAATGTTTTTAACGTTATAGTACCTGTGACATCTTGTATAACAACTTCTGTCCCTATGTTATTTAAACTACGAATTATCTCTCTAACTTTCTTTAACTCATCTAGTTTTAAATCATTTACTGCTATTACTGCATCATGGTTTTCTATTCTGGATTTTATTTCGGATAAAGAGAGCGGAGTATATTCTCTTAAAATTTTATAGGTCGAAGTTTTATCATTAATATATTCAATAATTATGTCTATGGTTTTCATTTTTTCCTCTCGAGATTAAAAATCTTCAATTGGTTTTATTCGTTCCTTAAGTAAACTTGTCTTCCAGTTTTTCACATTGAAGCAGTATTTTCCATTGACATGAAATGAGTAATGATTGATGCGTTTTCAGACGACTTACACCTTCAATACGGCTTTCCGATACACCCACTCTCCGGCAAACAAAAGCCCCATTAGTACATACGACACGATGCCGGTATAAGCCGCCCACCAGTCGTAATATTGCAAGCCTGCCAAAATAGCGGCGGTTGCGCCGTTGAGGATGAAGAAGCCGCACCAGATTTGCGTAACGCGGCGGGTGTGGCGCACACCTTCGGGCGGCAGGTCGGGGTGTTGCAGTCGGGCGAGGCGTTCGATGACGGTTTGTTTGGCAAACAGGCTGCCGCCGAAAACGGCAAGCATCAGCGCGTTGACGGCGACGGGATACCAATACATCGAATCGGGTCGTCTGAAAATCAGTATCGCGGCGAAAAAGGCGGCAAGAATAATCGCCGTAATGCGTTGGGCTGTGGTTTGCGGCATGGCGGCGCGTATCAGCCACAGGATGCACATGGCGGCGGCAAGCCAGAAAAACGCGCCGTTTTCCCTGCCGTAATACCATAGGAGCGGATAGGCGAGGCTGGCGAGGGTCAGCAGGAGTTTTCCTAATATTTTCATGGTTGTTATTGATGTTCAGACGACCTTGCCGATTGACAAGGCCGTCTGAAAATATGCCGGTTTGAATCAGAATCAGGAATCTTGCGCCTGTACTTTCAAAACCGCCTGAACCACGTCTTCTACGGTGCGCACGTTGCGGAAGTCTTCGGCTTGCAGTTTGCGGCCGGTTTCGCGTTTGATGTGGTCGATGAGGTCGATGGCGTCGATGCTGTCGATTTCCAAATCTTCGTAGAGGTTGGTCTCGGGTTTGATGCGCTCGGGTTCGATTTCAAACAGGTTGACCAGTGCATCGGTCAGAAGGATGCGTACTTCTTGTTCGGTCATATCGCTTCTCCTTTATGCCTGACGGCTTTTGACGAATTCTGCCAGTGTTTTGACGTTGGCGAAGTTTTCGCGCAGGTTGTCGTTTTCGCCGTCGAGCTGGAAGCCGAAGGTTTTTTGCACTGCCAAACCGAGTTCCAGTGCGTCGACGGAATCCAGCCCCAAGCCTTCGTCGCCGAAGAGTGGGTCTTCGCTGCCGATGTCGGCGGCGGTGATGTCTTCCAGCCCCAAGCTGTCGATGATTAATTCTTTGATTTGGTTTTCTAAGTTATTCATGTGGTTTTCCTTGTGAAATAGTCTTGAAGGTATTCGTTTAAACGCCTTGCGGCGATGGGTAGGGGTTTTTCCGCCAGCCATTCTTCGGGCAGGATGTCGTCGCCGACGGTGATTTCATAGTGGATTTTGTGCGGCGGTATTTTGTACCAAGGCTGGCCTTTTTTGAAATTGGGCGGCGTCATTTTGATGCACACGGGGGTGATGACCGATGCGCTGCGCAAACCGAGCGATACCGCGCCACGGTGCATTTTAACCTGTCCGTCCCAGCCTGTGCGCGTGCCTTCGGGGAAAATCAGCATACTTTGCCCGCTTTTGAACACGGCGTCGATTTCTTCCAACATTTCCATGCTTTCGTCGTTGGGGATGTAGCCGGAAGCGATAATCTGGCTCTTCATGCTGGGGTTGTTCAACAGGTCTTTTTTGACCAGCACGTTCGGGTCGGGGAAGTGGCTGACCATTAAGACGACATCCAGCAGCGAGGGATGGTTGGCGAGGACGAGCTGCCCCGGCCGGCCAAGTTTTTCCAAACCGTTGAAGCGGACGCTCAAGACGCCCGACCATTGCAGATAGCCGACGAAAAAGCGCCAGACTTTCCCTATCATGCGCCGCGCTTCAAGCTGGCGTTTGATGTCGCCTTTGGTGGATTTGAGCGTGTAGGGCAAAAGCGCGATTTTGAACAATACGCCTGCAACGCCGAAGAGGATGAAGCCGAACAGGGTGGCAAAGAAACGGCGGCAGTAGTCTAGGGTTTTCATGGTTTTTTGCACCATGTCCATCGGCGTTTTTCATGTTGCCACTCTGCCGAAAGGTCGTCTGAAAGTAAGAAACGGACCCAGTCGAGCGCGCCCCAGTAATCGGCTGACAGCAGGTCGGACGGGTTTTCAGACGACGTGTCGTCGACATCGAGGCTGAGCGTGTAGCCGTCTCCCTGCGTCAGTACGAGCGACAGGGCGTAGGCAAATGGGGTGCGTGTGGCGTGGACGGGGTAGTCGTCGGACAAAGGGTCGTCGGCGATTAAGACCAACACGGATGGTGCGCCGTCTTGCAGCAGGGCATAGGCTTCTGCCAAAGTGGTTTCGAAATTGTCACTGCCGGCGGCGAGGGCGGTGTGTTCGCTCATGTCGCCGCGCAACATGGACCATTGTCCGGCGGGGGCGTTGTGGACGGACAGTCCGAAGGAGGTCGGTGAAACGCTGTCGGTTTGCAACAGCCCAAGCCATAATTCGAAACTGCGGTTGATTTCTCCGTCATGCGAGGCGTAAACCAACGGGCTGCCGGGGTATTGTTCCGCCAATTCCCACGAGGCGTCGCAAATCAGGCGCGCGGCTTTGCCCAAACGGCGGCGCTGCAGGGCGGGCAGGAAGGCAAGCGCGGGTTTGTGGTCGGGCAGCCCGTCGGCGTCTAATGCGCCGGAAGCCCATTGCCGCCATTGTTCGGGCGTGGCGATTTTACTGCTTGAGGCGTGCCAAGCGGCGATATTGAAAGAAAAACGGCAAATGTTGGATGACATGATGGTTTTCAAAAGTTTACATTGTGATGTATTTTAACGAAATAGCTTAACACATTCTAGGGTCTGATATAATCGCGATATTCTAACGTATTCTGTTTTCAGACGACCTTTATGACTGTAAATTTAATTTGCCCCATTCATGATGTTGCTTCTTTATTGCCACACAGCGGCCATATGGTGTTGCTTGATTGTGTGACGGAATACAGCCCGAAACACGTGTGCGCCCAAGCCACTGTGGGGGAAAAGCACATCTTGTTGGTTGACGGGGCATTGCCGGCGACATCGCTGATGGAAATCATGGCGCAGGGCATAGGCGCGTTTGCAGGTATACAGGCTTTGGAAGCGGGTGAGCCGGTGCGGCTTGGCTTTTTGCTGGGAACGCGCAAGCTGGAATTGTTTGCCGACAGTCTGCCCGTCGGAACGCAGATGAAGGTGGTCGCCAATCTGTCGATACAGGACCCGGGCGGCATGGGCGTATTCGATTGCGAGCTGCATTGGACGGATGCGCCTGCAGCTGCCCGCGCCAAGCTGCCTGCGGACGGACTGGTGGCAAAAGCCTCGTTGAACGTGTACAGTCCGAAAGACGGAAAGGTCGTCTGAAAACAGTTTTCGCTGTTCAGATGATGACCAATAAGCAGACCGCGCCAACCAATAGGAAACATTATGAGCGAAACCATCTTGATTACCGGCTCCAACCGGGGCATAGGCAAAGCCGTCGCACACGGTTTGGCTGAGGACGGCTTTGATATCGTCGTCCATTGCCGCAGCCGCCGCGATGAAGCCGAAGCCGTAGCGGAAGAAATCCGCGCTTTGGGCAGACAGGCGAGGGTGTTGCAGTTTGACGTGTCCGACCGCGCAGCCTGCCGCGATATTTTGACTGCCGACATCGAAGCAAACGGTGCGTATTACGGCGTGGTGTTGAACGCCGGATTGACGCGCGACAATGCTTTCCCCGCGTTTTCAGACGACGACTGGGATTTGGTGCTGCGTACTAATTTGGACGGTTTTTATAATGTGTTGCACCCGTTAACCATGCCGATGATACGCCGCCGCAAAGCCGGACGGATTGTGTGCATGGCGTCGGTGTCCGGCTTGACGGGCAACCGCGGGCAGGTCAATTACAGCGCGTCCAAGGCGGGCTTGATCGGCGCGGCGAAAGCCTTGGCGGTCGAACTGGCGAAACGCAAAATCACCGTCAACTGTGTAGCGCCGGGTTTAATCGATACGGACATTGTCGATGAAAATGTACCCGTCGAAGAAATTTTGAAAGCCGTCCCCGCCGCGCGTATGGGGCTGCCGGAAGAAGTGGCGCATGCGGTGCGCTTCCTGATGGATGAAAAAGCGGCGTACATCACGCGCCAAGTGATTGCGGTGAACGGAGGTTTGTGTTGAATACCAGAAGAGTCGTAGTAACGGGCATAGGCGGCATTACCGCCTTCGGCCGCGATTGGCAAAGCATACAGGCGGCGTTTAAAGCCGAAAAAAATGCCGTCAAATACATGGATTGGCGCGAACGTTTCCCCGAATTGGAAGCGCAACTGGGCGCGCCGATTGAAGGCTACACCCCGCCCGAACATTGGACGCGCAAGCAGCTCAGAAGCATGGGGCGCGTGTCGCACCTGTGTGTCGATGCGGCGGAGCAGGCCCTGACGGACGCAGGTTTGCTTGGAGATGAAAGCATTACCGACGGACGTATGGGCGTGGCGTGCGGTTCGTCTGTCGGCAGTACCAAAGACATCGGCGATATGGGCGAACTTCTGAATACCGGCACATCGCGCAATTTCAACGCCAATACCTATGTGCGCATGATGCCGCATACGACCGCCGCCAATATTGGCATCTTTTTCGGATTGAAAGGGCGCATCATCCCGACATCGAGCGCGTGTTCGTCCGGCAGTCAAGGCATAGGCTATGCCTACGAAGCCATCAAATACGGCATGATAGACATGATGCTGGCTGGCGGCGGCGAAGAATTTTGTCCGTCCGAAGTTTATGTTTTCGACTCGCTCTATGCCGCCAGCCGCCGCAACGGCGAACCCGAACTGACCCCGCGTCCTTACGACAGCGGACGTGACGGCTTGGTCATCGGCGAAGGCGCAGGGATTTTTGTGTTGGAAGAATTGGAACACGCCAAACGGCGCGGTGCGAAAATCTATGCTGAACTCGTCGGCTACGGCGCCAACAGCGACGGCAGCCACGTTACCCAGCCGCAAAAAGAAACCATGCAGAAATGTATGGAACTCGCGCTGCAAGACGCGGGCATTACGCCCGACAAAGTCGGCTACGTCAGCGGTCATGGTACGGCGACCGAAAAAGGCGACATCGCCGAAACGCTGGCGACCGAAGCCGTGTTCGGATTCATTCCCATGAGTTCGCAAAAAAGCTATCTCGGCCATACGCTCGGCGCGTGCGGTGCGCTGGAAGCGTGGTTTACCATTGAAATGATGAACAGCGGCTGGTTTGCCCCGACCGTCAATCTGAACGACATCGACCCGCGCTGCGGCAAGGTGGACTATATTTTGAGCGGCGGCCGCGAAATCGAAACGGATTATGTGGTCAGCAACAATTTCGCTTTCGGCGGCGTGAATACTTCGCTGGTGTTCAAACGCTGGCGGGATGAAAACGATTAATCGCAGCCGTGTTATCACAAAATCAAAAAGGTCGTCTGAAACCGTTTAACCCAACGTTTCAGACGACCTTTTTAGTTTGTATAGTGGATTAACTCTAAATCAGGACAAGGCGACGAAGCCGCAGACAGTACAGATAGTACGGAACCGATTCACTTGGTACTTCAGCACCTTAGAGAATCGTTCTCTTTGAGCTAAGGCGAGGCAACGCCGTACTGGTTTAAAGTTAATTCACTATATAAAGCTATATCACGAAGTCCAGCAGATAAAAGTCTTCTTTGCCCACGCCGCATTCGGGGCATTTCCAATCGTCGGGGATGTCATCGAATTTGGTGCCGGGGGCGATACCGTGTTCGGGATCGCCGAGGTCTTCGTCGTAAATCCAGCCGCAGGGGCCGCACATGTATTGTGCCATGGTGTGTTCCTTCTAATGGTTGAGGTCGTCTGAAAACGGTCGGCAAAAGGTTTTCAGACGCCCCCTTGTTGGTCTGTTTCAACCCTTATGCCGCTTCCAGCGCCGCGATTTCTTTGCGCAAGTGTTTCAACGCGGGGGTAACGATGGCGACGAACATGGCTTCGCGGACGCGGCGTTGGGCGGGGCTGCGCATGAGGTAGCCTTTGGCGCCGGCGTGTAAGGCGGCGGATTGGGCGGCGGCAAGCGTCAGCTCGGCGGCGGCGGCGCGCAGTTTCAGCGTGGCGAGGTTATCGGGCGTGTTGTTCCAAGCCAAGTCTGCCAGTCGTTCGGTGGTTTGCCATGCCTCGTCCAAGGCGGCCTTGAGGCTGTCGTAGCTGTCGTCGAGATAGCTGTTGACCTCGGCGTTGACGACGTTGGCGATGCGGATGATGCCGAGGCTGCCATCGATCACGCCTGCGCCGATGCCGATTTGCAGCAGGATGAAGCCGGACTTGATGGTGGCGATGTAGTCAGAGAACTGTTCGGGCGCGGCGATTACGTCTTCGTCAGGAATGAATACGTCTTTGAAATTCAGGCTGAACGTGCGCGTGCCTTCGAGGGCGCAAAATTCGGGGCAGGCTTGCAGGGTTACGCCTTCCCATTGTCCGCCAGTGATGAACATGACGTAGCCGTCGCCGATTTGGGCGGTATTCGCCCAGATGTGGTCTTCGCCGATGTTGGATACCCACGGCAGCGCGCCGTTGACTTTGTAGCCACCGTCCACGCGTTCGGCTTGAAGGTTGTGTTTTTCAATGCCGGCGAGGTGTTTGACGGTATTGGACATACCCGTACCCGCCAAGACTTTGCCTTGCAGGATGTCGGCGAGGTATTTGTCTTTGACGGCTTGGTTGGGTGTTTGGTGCAGATACCACGCGCAAGCCGCCTGACACCATGCGCTGAACGAGGTCGCGCCGCATTCTTTGCCGACTTCGCGCAGGACGGCGATTTGCGTCGCCAAACCTAAGCCGTTGCCGCCTTCCGCTTCCGTACCTACTGCGCCGAATCCTCCAATGGCGCCGAGTTCGCGCATAAAGTCTTCGGGATACAAACCATTGCGGTCGATTTCGTCCACTAAGGGTTTGAGTTTGGCTTTGACGAGTTCGGCAACTTGAGACAATAAGGTTTCACGGTTCATGGTCTTATCCTTGAAAATGTGTGCGGACGGCGCGGGAAGGGCGTTCCGTTTGAAAGGGGATGCGGTCCGTTACAGGGATAGCATTTTTGAAAAAGGTCGTCTGAAAACGGGCAAATGGTTTTGCCGCCGCTTTTCAGACGACCTTGAATCGGAATCAGGCGAACGCCTGCAATTCGGGGTTGATTTCTGTTTGCGCGACGTTGTTGACGTAGTTGCACAAAGTCGCCAAGGCAACGCCCATCACGACTTCGACAGCCTGCTGCTGGTTGTAGCCGGCGTCGAAGAAGGCTTTGAGTTCGGCATCGGATACCGCGCCTTTTTTCGCCATCACGGCTTGGGTAAACGCGGCGAGCGCGCCCAGTTTGGCATCGTCAAATTCGCCTGCCGCCAACGCGCGCGCGGCTTTGATGGATTGTTCGGACAGGAGCTTTTTCAGAGTTGCCAGCTTGGTGTGGCCTGCCACGCAGAAACCGCATTCGTTGGTGCGGGCGGCGATGATTTGGATGACTTCGACTTCACCGGGAGTCAGGCTGTTGGCGGCATTCAGTTTGCCGACTTCTTGATAGAACGCCAACGCTTCGGGCGCGTTGGCCAATACGCCAATGAGGTTGGGGATGAAGCCGTTGTTTTTCAGCGCGGCTTCGACGCGGGGTTTTGCTGCTTCGGGAGCGGTTTCGACGGTGTGTACGGTTAAGCGTGCCATATTGGTTTCCTTTTTATTTGCGATTTGTCAAAAGATGGAGGGCATAGTAGGGAAACAAATCCCAAAGTTGAAAGACCTGATAATTATTTTGATAAAACCAATAGTTATAAACGGCCAAGAAATTGATTAGATTTATATAATTATTTAATCACATCGATAGTTTTCAAATATAGATGTAAATGGAAGGAAATCAGGAATCAAAAGAAAGGTCGTCTGAAAACCAAAATACAGTTTTCAGAGGACCTTTTCTTGCGAACCGATTTTATTCGGCTTGTTCTTTCAATACGGCTTCAATCAATTCCTGTGCGCCGTCGTCCGCCAGCTTTTTGGCGACTGCGCGTCCGAGCGCGTCGGCGTAGGCAGCGGGGGCTTGTGCGTCTGCCTGCAAGATTACCGAGCCGTCGGGATGTCCGACCAGCCCGCGCAGGGTGAGCAGGCCGTTTTCTTCGGTACAATACGCGGCAAGCGGCACTTGGCAGCTTCCGCCCAAAGCGCGGGCGAGGGCGCGTTCGGCGGTCACGCAGGCGTGTGTGACATCGTGGTTTAAGGGTTTCAATACGTCGAGAAGGTCGGTGCGGTGTGCGGCGATTTCGATGCCCAACGCGCCTTGTCCTGCGGCGGGCAGGCTGTCGGCTTCGGAGAGAATCAGGCGGATGCGTTCGTCCAGTTCCAAACGCTGCAATCCGGCGGCAGCGAGGATGATGGCATCGTATTCGCCGTTGTCGAGTTTGGACAGGCGGGTTTGTACGTTGCCGCGCAGGGGCTTGATGACTAAGTGCGGATAGCGGGCGCGTAACTGGGCTTCGCGGCGCAGGCTGGATGTGCCGACGACGGCGCCTTTGGGCATTTCTTCCAAACGAGCGTACTGATTGGATACGAATGCGTCAAACGGATTGGCGCGCTCGCTGATGGCGGCAAGGGCGAAGCCTTCGGGCAAATCCATCGGCACGTCTTTAATCGAATGCACCGCCAAATCGGCGCGTCCGTCTTGCAAGGCTTGTTCCAACTCTTTGATAAACAGGCCTTTGCCGCCGATTTTCGACAGGGTTTTGTCCAAAATCTGGTCGCCGCGCGTGGTCATGCCTAAGATTTCGACTTCGCAGTCGGGATACAGGGTTTTCAGACGACCTTGGATATGTTTTGCCTGCCACATGGCAAGCAGGCTTTCGCGGCTGGCGATAACGAGTTTTTTCGGGTTCATTTGCGGTTTCTGATTTTCTAATTCATGAGGCGGGAAGTTCGACAGTCTAACACAAACTTTCTACGGTAACCGCCTGACTGTACTTGCCCAAAGGACCGAATCCGTTGCCTTGGTTTTGTTCTTTGGTCAGCACTTTTCCCTGAATGCAGACATTGTTCAGGGTAACGTTATATGAGCCGGAACTCAGGCGGTTTTTTTCTACTTGGTCCATCAGGCTTTCGCCTCCGTTGATGAAATAGGTCTTCCCGTCGGCGGTAAATTCAGCCTGCTCGAGCGAATAATGGACTGTCCCTGTCATTTTGACCGTATCGCCGCTGCTTTTTTCGACCTGAGTTTCCGTCGGTTTGGCAGCCGACGTTTCGATTTTGTTTTGCGGGGAGCAGGCTGTCAGGGCAATCAGTATGGGGAAAAGAAATTTGTTCATTTGCAATTACCGTGGTTGATAAAGGTATTCCGCTGCGAAGCTGTCGGAGAAGCCGTTGCACTATATCTGTTGCAACGAAATAAATTATAATGTGTACTGGTATGATGGTAGTTCATACTGCCGTAAAATAAAACTTATTCTCTAAAAACATTTTAACCCCAACAGCCTTACAGCATGAAACGCGCCAAAAAATATCCCTTCTTATCGTTGCAGCGGCAACGTTTCTGCCTGAATTTTGAAAACGCCTCAACCGCCGCCAATCTTCCGAGCGAACGCGATTTCTACCGCTGGGCATGGGCGGCGTTGAAAAACGAATACCGCCGCGCCGACATCAGCCTGATTCTGCTGGACGAAGAAGAAGCCCGCGCCTACAACCGCGATTACCGCGGCAAAGACTACGCCACCAATGTGTTGAGTTTTGCCTTGAACGAAGGCGAAATCCTGCCCGATCAGTTTTCAGACGAGCTTTGCGGCGATTTGATCATCTGCCCGCAAGTCGTATTGAAAGAAGCCGCCGAGCAGGGCAAAACCGCCGAGCAGCACTTTGCCCACCTGACCATGCACGGCACGCTGCACCTGATGGGCTACGACCACATAGAAGAGACCGAGGCCGAAGAAATGGAGGCGCTCGAAATCCGCCTGATGCAGGCGGCAGGTTATCCCAACCCCTACCAAGAGGACGAATACTGAAATGGACGACACCCGGTCGAAACCGACATTTTTCGAACGTTTGATTTCCCGACTTGCCGGCGAACCCGATTCCGCCGAAGACGTACTCAGCCTGCTGCGGCAGGCGCACGAGCAGGAAGTGTTTGACGCGGATACACTTTTGCGGCTGGAAAAAGTCCTCGACTTTGCCGACTTGGAAGTGCGCGATGCCATGATTACCCGCAGCCACATGAACGTTTTGAAAGAAAACGACAGCATCGAGCGCATCACTGCCTACGTCATCGAAACCGCCCATTCCCGTTTCCCTGTCATCGGCGAAGACAAAGACGAAGTCCTCGGCATCCTGCACGCCAAAGACCTGCTCAAATACATGTTCAATCCCGAGCAGTTCAACCTCAAATCCATCCTTCGTCCCGCCGTTTTCGTACCCGAAGGCAAATCGCTGAACGCGCTTTTGAAAGAATTCCGCGAGCAGCGCAACCACATGGCAATCGTTATCGACGAATACGGCGGCACGTCGGGTCTGGTAACTTTTGAAGACATCATCGAACAAATCGTCGGCGACATCGAAGACGAGTTTGACGAAGACGAAAGCGCGGACAATATCCACGCCGTTTCCACCGAACGTTGGCGTATCAATGCCGTAACCGAAATCGAAGACATCAACGCCTTTTTTGGCACGGATTACAGTAGCGAAGAAGCCGACAGCATCGGCGGGCTGGTCATTCAGGAATTGGGACACCTGCCCGTGCGCGGCGAAAAAGTCGTGATCGGCGGTTTGCAGTTCACCGTCGCCCGCGCCGACAACCGCCGGTTGCATACGTTAATGGCGACTAAGGTGAAATAACAATTTACCTGATGAACAAATGAAGCAAGGTCGTCTGAAAACTTGGCAACAGGTTCTCAGACGACCTTTTTGGTCTCGGATTAAGGCGAAATGGAACGGCGGTTATGTAGAAATGTAGATGATGAACAACCGCCGTTTTTTATCGCACCTGTCCGTTAAACAGCTTTTGAAGTTGGCCCAAAGACAGACTATTTAGCCTTGCTTCTGCCTTTGCGCTTGGTTGGCGCGGTATCCGGGGTTTTCACCTTGATTTTCACGCTTTTGCTTGGCTTCTTGTCTTTGCGTTTGGCTTTTTCCGTTGCCGTTTTGACTTTGGCGGTTTTCTTTTTGCCGTTTTCAGACGACGTTGCTGCGCTGTCCGGTTGGACTTTGCTGCGGCGTTTGGCGGCGGGTTTTTCTTGTTTTACAGGCGTTTTCATCGCGTCGTCGATTTCTTTCGCCGTCAGTTTGCGCTTGGTTTTCGAGCCGGTTTGGGCGGTGGTTTTGGCGCGGCGTTTTTTGCCGCTGCTTCCGCCGCTGATCAAGGTCAGGTCGATTTTGCTGGTGTCCAAATCGGCGCGCGTCACTCGGACGCTGACTTTGTCGCCCATGTTGAAACGGATGCCGCTGCGTTCGCCTTCTATCGCCATGATTTCGGGACGAAAGTTGAAATAGTCTTCGCCCAAATCGCTGATGTGTACCAAGCCGTCGATGTGGATGCCGTCTAAGGTAACGAAGAGGCCGAAGTTGGTCATGCCGGAGATTTTGCCTTCGAATATTTCGCCAACTTTATCGCGCATGTAATAGGTTTTCAGCCAGTTTTCCACGTCGCGGCTGGCATCGTCGGCGCGGCGTTCGCAGAACGAGGTATGTACGCCCAAAGCCTGCCAGCTTTTACTTGGCGTGTAGGTTTGCTGGTTCAACACGGCTTTGATGGCGCGGTGGACGGTCAGGTCGGGATAGCGGCGGATGGGGGAGGTGAAGTGGGCGTATGCTTCGTAGGCAAGGCCGAAGTGTCCGTCGCAATGCGGTTCGTAAACTGCCTGCTGCATGGAGCGCAGCATCATGACTTGCAGCAATTCGGCATCGGGTCTGCCTTTGAATTGTTCGGCAAGCGCAGCATAGTCTTTCGGTGTCGGGTTGTTGCCGCCGCCCAGTTGCAAACCCAATAAGCCGAGCTGCTCGCGCAGGGTGGCGAGTTTTTCGGGTGTCGGGCCCAAGTGATTGCGGAATAGTGCGACATGTTTATTTTTCATCAAAAACTCTGCCGCGCAGACGTTCGCCGCCAACATACATTCTTCAATCAGCTTGTGGGCTTCATTACGGACAACGGGAACGATTTTTTCGATTTTACCGTTATCGTCGAAAAGCATTTGGGTTTCGATGCTGTCAAACTCCACCGCGCCGCGTTCGAAGCGTTTTTTCTGAAGGATTTTGAAGAGTTTGTAGAGGGTGTCGATTTGGGCTTTGTGCGGATAGTCGAGACCGTCTGAAATCCAATCCCAGACTTGATTGTAAGTCAGACGGGCATGGGAACGCATAACCGCAGGGTAGAAGCGGTATTCTTTAATATTGCCCGCGTAAGTGATGACCATGTCGCACACCATGCACAAACGCTCGACATTAGGATTGAGCGAGCAGATGCCGTTGGACAGGTTTTCCGGCAGCATGGGAATCACGCGGCGCGGGAAGTAAACGCTGGTGCTGCGCTCCTGCGCGTCCGTGTCGATAGCGTCATCGGGGTGGACATAATGGCTGACATCGGCAATCGCCACGACCAAACGGTAATTGCGCCCGATTTTTTCGGCAAACACGGCATCGTCGAAATCGCGCGCCGTTTCGCCGTCTATGGTTACTAAAGGCAAATCGCGCAAATCGACGCGGCCTTTCAAATCGCTTTTACGAACACGGTCGGGGATTTTTTTTGCGGCTTTGGCACACGCTTCGCTGAATTGGTGCGGTAAATGGTGTTTGCGCACGGCGATTTCGATTTCCATGCCGCTGTCGGCATAATCGCCTAATACTTCGATGATTTTCGCCACAGCAGGGCGGTTTTGCTCAGGATAAGTCTCGATTTCGCCGACGATGACCTGACCGGATTCGGGTTTGAAATGCGCGACGCTGTCAGGTTCCAAAACAATGCTTTGGTTCAGGCGTTTGTCTTCCGCTTCCAAAATCGCTACGCCGCGATCCATATAGAAACGTCCGACCACTTTGCTTTGCGCGCGTTCGACAATATCTAAAACCGTTCCTTCGCGGCGGCCTTTGCGGTCAATGCCGGCAGGGCGGACGGTCACGATGTCGCCGTGCATGATGCCGCGCATTTGGCGTTCGTATAAAACAAAATCTCCGTCTTTGGTGGGCGTGAGCGGTACGGCGAAGCCGAAGCCGTCTTTGTGCGCCTCGACACGGCATTTGACCAAATCCAATTTGTCCGCCGCGCAAACCGCACCGCGACGGTTGATTAAAACCTGACCGTCCCGAGCCATCGCTTTCAGACGACGTTCAAAAAATTCGTACTCTTCTTCCGTAATCGACAACTCGCGTGCCAAGACTTCGATTTTCGACGGCACGCCTTTTTGCTCCAATAATTCAATGATCCACTCCCTGCTTGGCAGCGGATGTTCGTAACGTTGTTTCTCCCGTTTCAAAAACGGGTCTTTTTCTCGTAAATTTAAAGATTTAATATTTTTGTTCATTTTATTGGTTGACATTCTTTTTCTAAAATATATAATGACCGCTTCTTTGCGAAATAGTCAATCACTGTAACGCAAAACAGGAAATAAAGCAAAGCCCAGGTGGCGGAATTGGTAGACGCGCTAGCTTCAGGTGCTAGTGTCCTCACGGGCGTGGAAGTTCGAGTCTTCTCCTGGGCACCAAACCTTTTGGTCGCCGCTTTGCTTATCCATCCTAATTGCCCAGGTGGCGGAATTGGTAGACGCGCTAGCTT
>NZ_KV821492.1:36178-55068 GCF_001815675.1 Neisseria sp. HMSC065D04 | reverse complement strand
GGAATTGGTAGACGCGCTAGCTTCAGGTGCTAGTATCCTCACGGGTGTGGAAGTTCGAGTCTTCTCCTGGGCACCAAATCAATTATCCGGCTTATCCGGATTTTTTATTGAATAGATTTATTTGTCTGATTAAGCTACAATATCAGACGACAAAATATGTTTGATTCCACAGAGAGGTGGATGAGTGGTTTAAGTCGCACGCCTGGAAAGCGTGTATACGTGAATAGCGTATCGAGGGTTCGAATCCCTTCCTCTCTGCCAATTACTTTTTTAAAAGTTTTTCATCACTTTTAAATCTATATATAAATGGCTAAGTTATCAAAGACTTAGCCATTTTTTATATTTGTATGTTTTAAATCTATTTCTAGTACATACAGATTTTTTTGATTTTTTTATGGTATTTTATGTGTTATCAACAAGGAGTAACACATGCCTAAAATCGTAACGCCTTTGAGCTTGTCTCAAATCAAAACCGCCAAACCCAAAGACAAGGTTTATAAACTTTCCGACGGCGGCGGGCTGGCTTTATGGGTTTTGCCGTCCGGTACTAAATCTTGGCGGCTACAATACCGCCGAGCCGATGGGAAAATGGACACGATGACTTTAGGACTTTTCCCCCGCTTCGGGTTAGCAGATGCTCGCGCTTGGCGGGAGGAGATATTGTCTAAAATTAAAAAGGGCATAAATCCCAAATTGATTTCAGACGACGTAGCCGCAGCATATCGGTTTGAAAATTGTTTGGCGCGGTGGTTTGACAAATGGCGCAAGTCTGGGGGCAAACAGGGGACAGGGAAGAATCCCCGTTATGCGGAGCAGGTCTTGGCTGCGATTGAGCTTAATGTCTTGCCGACATTCAAGGGGCGCGATATTCGGTCAATCACGACGGCGGAAGTTGTCGCGGTGTTGCGCAAGATGGAGCAGCGGCAGGCGTTGGAGTATCTGCGGCGGGTAAAAGGTAACTTGGGGCTGATGTTTGATTATTTTGTTGCTGACGGCTCTATCCCTTCGAATCCTGTTGCGGTCATCGGCAAGCAGGTTTTTGACAAACCGCCCGAACGTCATTTCGATGCTTTGCGATTCGACCAACTCCCCCTTTTAGTTGAACGCCTCGAAACATCAAAAGATATTGGAGACCGAGCGCGGCTTTTAATTTACTGGCAACTGTTGAGCATGACGCGCCCGTCTGAAGCGGCAGGGACTAGACTGTCAGAAATAAATCTCAAGGCAGGCATTTGGGAAATACCTATCGAACGAATGAAGACACGCCCGCATATTGTTCCATTGAGTTCGGCTTTGAAAACTATTTATTTCGAGGCTATCCGCCTTAATGTGAACGGTATTTATTTGTTTGAGGGCGCGGGATTCGCTAAACCCATGTCCTCCGAAACTGTTCGTATAAAACTACGCTCCAAGATGGGACTTAACACAACGGCGCACGGCCTCCGAAGTTTGGCGCGAACATACCTGCGCGAAGTTTATAAAATCCGCAGAGATGTCGGAGAGATGCTACTTTCTCACGGGATATCCGACAAAACAGAACGCGCCTATGATCGCTCCGAACTTTTAGACGAGCGGCTGGAGATGCTCGAGAACTTAGGGCGCGATGTCATGGCTCTTCGCGACCGTTATCGCACTAAATGATGTTATTCGCTATGTGGTCGTCTGAAACATTTCAGACGACCTTTTTTTGTGTTGCCGCCCCTGCGACGACGGGCGGCGCGCGCTCCCCCTCCACGCCCGCGGGCTTTGCGGGGGTGTGTTTTTTTATGCAGCGATAGAGTAGGCGGGAATCCTTATGTTTCATGGGATTTTCGGCTTTTTTGGGGTACTGGTTTTTTATGCGTTTTTATGCAAGATTATGCATTTTCATGCTGATTTATGCACCGCCTTTAAAATACAATAATAAAGCCGTCTGATTTTTTTCAGACGGCTTTTTTCAATCGATTTTTAGGGCTTGTAATAACTGGTCTGTGACGTATTGCAAATCCTCTTTCGGCAATCCCAATAACAGGCGCGATGGTAGGTTTTTACCGGAATTACCATCTTCGTGTTCAGTGGCAATGGCTGCCGCTGAACCGCCGAACCAACCAATTTGCGCGCGGTTGGCATCTGCCTTTTGACGCAGCCAGCGGGCGGCACCGAGACGTCGGAACATTGCCATTCGGGATGCTGTCGACGTTTTCAGGTATAAATATTCTCGTCGGAATCCCAACAGTCCGCGTTCTCCCTCGAACCGAACTAATTCTTTTCCGTTTTCCGTCCGGCTGTATGCGATGCGCCCTGTGTAGTTGTCACCGTATTTTTCCCCGAAAAAACGAAACGGTCGACCGTTCAGCCCTTCGCCATCCCGTATGCGGCGGAACATAAAGCGGTCGCCCTGCCGCTTAGCCATTGGATTGCCGTCAGGCTCCACGTTTGCCCGAATCCGTTCGCGGTTCCGGCGGCGCAGTTCGGTTGCGATTGTACGCAAAAGTTTGGCGCGGACAGACGGCTTGAGTTGCAGTGACAGATGGCGGATTTGCGCGACAAACTCTTCCAATTCTTGCATTTGTTTATCCTTTTAGCAAAAAGGGCGCATGATTGCGCCCCGCATTGATGCCTAAAAAGCCTGTCTCGGCGGCTCCGCCTTGACTTTGTATGTGACCAAACCATTATCATCAAGTCCAGCGATGACGGTCTCAGTCAATTTAAGCTCTATCATCACATCCCACACGTCTGACTCTATCGGTTCAGCTTCAAAAATAAAGGCGCGTGATGATGCGTCCGCACCCGGACACAAAATATCCGGTTGATTTTCTTGTAGCCACTTATTCACAATCAAAAAAAGATACGCAGGATCGCGATGGAACTCCTGAATAAAAATATTGAGCGTGTACTTCGCTTCATAACTCAATGTATTTCGTTTCGGAATAATCTGCCCCGACAAAACCGTCATACGCAGACGGTCAGGGGCGGCTTTAAACTCCGGCAACGTTTCCTGTATGGCAAGACGCAGGCTTTTTGGTTTTTCCATTTTCAGACGACCTTATTTTGTAAACCGCTGTCGCTGTTCTTCGATGCGTTGGCAGTCAATACATAAACAGCAACCCGGTACTGCTTCTCGACGCGCTTCGGGAATGATTTCACCGCACTCTTCACACTCTTGGGCGGATGGCGCGGCGGATTCTTGTTCCTTTTGGCGCAACAGCCAGAATTCGCGCATTTTTTGCTCTAAGTCGCAGGCTTGGTCAATGATGTCGGTCATGGTGTAGCTTTCCCTTCTTCATCGCCTTTGAGGCAGGCTGACAAAGCGTCGCGATAGAGGCGGCATTGTTCAAACGCCGAGCGATAGGCAATCAAGGCGCGAACCATGTCCGCATTGGTTGTAATCTCTTCGGGCGGGTAGGCTTCACACTTCGGCACCGGCGGGCATGACTCGGCAGCCTGTACAGATACCGGTGGATTATGGGTGCAGGCAGTAAGGGCAATGGCTGCGACGAGAACAGAGAGACGTTTCATGTTTTATCTTTCATAGTTTGATGTTTAAAAGGGCGCAATCATGCGCCCCGCTGTTATTTTTTATTGATGGTTTTGGCTACATCTTCGGGCAGTTTTTCAGACGACCATTCATGATGCTTAGTCAGTGCTGCTTCGACTTGGCTGTTTTTTTCAGCCTGCACCTTCATGATTTGGTTTACCTGCTCCTGCAAGCTTTGGGCGCGGGCTTTATAAATCCTGATTGTTGCGTCTTTTGATTTGATGGCGGCTTCCTGCGCGGCGACTGTTTGTGTCAGTGCCTTATTGCTTTTTCGCATGTACATCAAGCCATATCCGAGGACGGCAACGGTCAGGATATAAGACACGACAACAACAATAGCTGTTTTCATATCATCTCCCTTCCTAGGCTTCGCTCACGCCTGCTGCCGCAGTGCCGGTAACGATGGGCAGGTTATAACGCTCCTCTGACGGGAACGATTTAACCGGCTTACCATCAACCAATTTAGACGGCCAGTAGTAGCCATCGATGTCGGCGGCGTTAAACGGCACGATTGATACGGCATTGCCCTGATTACCGCCCCATCCCATAATCTGCCCTTTGGCGTTTTTGCCGCCAACGAAAAACACATGGCCGCCGCCTTTGCGGGATTTCACGGCGATACAGCCATAGGCAGGTTTAGAAAGCTTGGTTAGACCTGCTTCAGACCATGCCTTTGCACGATACCAATCCTTGATGACGGCGCGCCCGCTTTTGCCGAGACAGTACCCGACAAACAGACCGCACCAAGGCGTCTCGTCGTCTGCGTACCACGCTTTTGCAGCATTGGGAAAGTTTCCCATCTCTTTGAGCCAAGACTGGATAATTGGGTTATGTTTTGCACCGACGATTTCTCTTAATCCGAGGTGCCGGCGGGCTTCCGCCATCCAAGGCAATTCAGTCATATTTTTTCCTTTAATTGTGTGTTTCAGATGTTGTCCGACCTTCTTGCATCAGGTTTTTCGATGACTGGCTTACCGCCTGTCGTTTCAAAAATCCTTGATTTGCGGCGATAGGTCGGGTTTTTTTCGGGTTAATTTTGCTGACGTTTCCGCCGCTCCATAACACTGCACCCGTGTGCAGGGCGAGACCGAAAATCAGTAGCCATGTTGTGAGAGATTCGATGGCAAAGGCGGCGGCCAGTGCGAGACTGCAAAACCACACGATAGACAGATAGGCGATTGCCGCACTCAACGGCTTATGCGTCTTGCCGCGCGCGTCAAACATGATGATTCTCAGGGCAGCGGTCAGGGATAAAGCAATGATGGCGGTGGTTTGGACGGTATTCATACCTCTTTTTCCTCTTCCAATTCCGTGTTTTTCAGACAACCTTGGTCAATCAGGCGCATGATTCGCTGCAATCCCAATACCAAACCGGCAGAAAAGAGGGCGGCAGCAGTAAAGCTATTGATGTGTAACTCATCGCCCGGGAGCAGCCAGTTAACAATGTCTTCCGCTCCGTCGTAACCAAAAATACCGCCAACAAAGGACACGGCAAACAACCAAGCCTTATTGATCGGACGTTCTGCCTTTTGGCTTAGGACAAACAGGGATGCGCCGATTAGCGCGCCGAACGCGACGGAGGCATGGACATGGTAGCTTCCGATGACGATAACAGCGGCATTGACGGCGGTGGTGGTTTTATCGTGGGTCATAACGTTTCAATCCCATAGGTTCAGGGTAGATTTTTCTTGTATTTCTTCGTTTTTCGCTGCTTCGTGCAGCCTTATTTTTATGCCGGCGGGCAGCAGGGCAGGGTAGGCGGCCAAGCCGTAATTCGCGGTCAGGATGCGCTCGGTATGCCCTGCCGATGTGCCATAGTGCCGCCATGCGATATTTGCGACGGTGTCGCCTTCTTGCGTTATGTATTCCATTTCAGATTAATTCTGCATCGCAGCGTCTTTCGCCCATGACGGCGGCGGTCGCGTAGTGGGCTTCGCGACGGTAGTCCTCCGCCTGATTTTGCTTCATTTCGGCACGTTCGCCCGCTTTCCCTGATGGTTCCGTATCCGCGTATTTTTCCAACAGTAGGGATTTGGCATAGCAATAGACGGCGCGGCGGTAGTGGATGGTTTTCACGGACTCGCCGTTGATAACGTCGTCTGAATCGCCAGTTTCGGCAAGCGTGGATTTGCCTACCTGAACGGCTGAAATACGGTATTTTTTAAGCTGTCCGTTGACATGTGCGACGGCTTCAAGGGCAGCGTGATATACGCGCGAACTGGATATGTTCGCCTCTATCCGCATGACTTCGCGGAAGTTTGTTAAGTCAATAACGGGAAAAAACGGAATGCTTCGGATTTCGGATTGGTCGAATTCCTGCCGCCCTTGGTCGGGGTTATCGGCGAAAACCATCGTCATGTTTTGTATCCATACTGAAGAAGCCCGCCCGATGTTCAGGCGGGCTTCGGAATAGAGGCGCAGAGGCTTTTACGGATAAGGCCGTCCGCGATTAATCGGGAGGACTTTCCGCAGGCTTGCGCCCGGCGGGGGGAAGATTTCAGCTTTCAAGCTGTTTTTTTGAGTGCGGCAATACGGGATTTGACGCCGATTTTGTCGGAATACTGCAAAGCGGATTCGTAGTAGCCTACGGCACCCTGCACGTCTCCGACTTCTTCGGCACGCTCGCCACATGCTTTGAAAAATTTGGCGCGAACTATGTCCGTCAAATTGATTGTGTGCATGCCTGTCTCGTCATCCGTACTGCTCAAGAGCGCGAGCAATTCAGCATGATTTTCGGGACTTAAATCGGCACCGGTGGCAAATTGCTCTGCCAACTCTTCGACCAACAGGTCAGGCAAGTCGCGGCGGTAGTCGTCTTGCACCTTCATATCATGCTTGATGGCAAACAGGATGTACGGCACGGCAGTATCGAGGTCGCCAATGTCAATCAGCCACAAAAGTGCAGTGGTAAAGACGGGGTCTGATTCAGACGGCGCCCCTGCTTGATACACGTCTTCAAGCCACGGCAGATATTTCAAAATCATGCCTTTTTTGGCTTGGACCTTATCGGAAACCGCTTTGATTTGGCTCAATACGGCACGGTCGGCGTTGAGGGTAGCCAGCAAGCGTCGGTACGGTTCGGCGGCATTGATGTCCTCTCCGTTTTGCGCGGCTTGCTCGGCCAAAACTTGTTGTTTATGTGCTTGGGCGGGTGTCATTATTTTTCTTTCTGTGATGTCGTCTGAAACTCAATCGCCGCAACCCATACGGGGTGAAGCTCGTTTCAGACGACCTTTGATACAGTCAGACGATTTGCGCCTGATTGCTATTTGGCGATTTTGATGTTTTCCACCAAAGCCGCTGCGCCATACTCTTCGACGACATAGCAGATGTTTTCCGATTGGTAGTCTGCGATGCGGTCAAATTCAGGCTCGTCCACCAATTTGCGGCGGTGGCCGCCTTTGTGGAAGTAAATCGACAGATTTTCCAGCGGCGTAACCAGCAGGGTATTTTTCGGGAAATATGGCACGGTAACGACCGGCAGACCGCCCAAGCGTTTTTCGCTCATGATGATGTCGGCTGGACGCAGCTCACTTGCCTTATTACCTGCTTCTTTGATGACTGCGAAGTATTTTTCAGACAACAAAGATTGATGGCAGATAACGGTCATGCCCGGCATGTCGTGGAACTCTTCGTCAATCAGGTTTTCCATCACGTCGGTAACGAGATGGTCGATTGAGGTGTACGGTTTACCTGTACCGATTTCAATTGCATTCGCAGTTCCACCCATGACGTTTGTCGCTGCATTTTCGCGCAGGTGTTGCAACCAGCCTTTTTGAACATCCTGCAAGAGCGGATTGCTGGCAAAGTTGGTGGTCGCAGCGGCAGACGTGCCGTTGAAGCCAATGGCAATCAGGCTCAACGCTTTGGATTTGACGAGCTGGTTATTAATCAGCTTGACGTATTCGGGGTGGGCGCTCCAAGAGTCCATATCGTCGTAGCTGACTTGAGTGTCAAAATTGACTTTTTTGCACAAATACTGGCGGTCGCTCAGGTTGTGATATGGCTTGGGTTGGCGGCGGACGCTGCCGTCGCCGTTTTTGGTATCGGTACGAGAGGCGTTCAAGCCAGTCGATAAGCCGATGATGGAACCGGCAATTTCGGTTTTGCTGATGATGTTGATTTTCTGCAAGAAAGTAGATTGCAGACGTACTGCTTCGCGCATTTTTTGAGATACGGCGGGCTGTACGTTGAATTGTCGCGCAATACCTGCGGCGGTTGTGCCGTTGGCTTTTGCGACGGCATTGATGTATTGCTGAATGTATGGGTGCATTTTTCGCCTTTACTTGTTATCAATATTCGGAATCTGCGACGGTTGTCGCGCCGGTGTGCGCGTCGGCGGCATTGACAGGGGTCGATTCGACTTTTGCTTTAAAGGCCTCGAATTCTTGTCGCAATGTCGCGTAGTCCTCGACGATTTTTCCAGTGATTTGCGCCGATTGCTCCAATTCTTTAGTCAGGACGGCAATTTCTTGGCTGTAATCGATTTTTTGCGGTTCTTGGCTTGGTTGTTCGGGGGCTGGTTTTTTGCTGAACATTGCGTCGTGAATGACGGCAAAAATGCCTTTTTTCTCTGTTTTCGGTTGGGTTTCGGCTTGGGGCATATCTTGACTTTCCATTTGTGTGTATGCAGCGGTGAAATTAGGGTCGTCTGGTGCAATTTGTCGGAATTTGAGCATTGTTGTACCCATCGAGGCGGGCGAGTCGGTCATCGCGAGACCAACCAAATAGGCTTTGCCGGTATCGCCGAACGGCTTCATCAACTCCATCGAGGTGAAGACTTTTTCGCGGTCTTTGATGTAGCCCAGCATTTTTTCAGTCGGGTCGATACGGGCATACAAACGGGTCACGCCGTCGGTCGTTTCGGCTTTGAGTTCGAGGACGTCGCCCAAGCCTGAATAGTCGTTTTTCGGGCTGTATGGGCGGTAGTGTTCCAAGTTGATGCGTGCGCCGTACAACTCGGGGTCATATGCGGCAGCAGCGGCAATGAGGTCAGCGGATTCGATGGTGCGTCCATCAACGGTTGCACCTGATTTGCCGATGCAGAACCATCGGTCGCTAAATTTTTCTTTGGTTGATTGGGCGAATTTATCCATTTTTGCCTGCTGTGATATTTGTCCGCTTTATTTTGTCATTTGCGCGGAGCGAGGCAAGCGTCGGGGGTTTTCCGTGTGATTTTCAAGTCATGCTAAATGGGCGTGTCGGGCGGATTTGCCCGAAAATCGGGGGATTAAAGATATTTTTTGAGCTAATGGAAAAACGTCAGAACATCGAAATCGCGCAGAATATAGACCCGCGCCTTGTGGCGCGTTCTCTTTACTGGCAGGGCTGGAAGATTACCGCTATCGGGCGGCATTTGGGGCTGAAGCCCGCCACAGTGCATTCTTGGAAGCAACGTGAAAACTGGGATGGCGGGACGCCGATGCAGCGCGTCGCCTCTTCTATTGAGGCGCGCTTAATCCAACTCGTCAACCTCCCGAACAAATCGGACAGCGTTTACAAAGAAATGCGCCAGCTTTCCGCACTAATGAGCGGGGAGGGTAGTAAAAGGTCGTCTGAAAAATTGGAAACGCCTCCGAACAACCGCTTTGACGGCGCAGACAAGCCGCCTTTTGACAGCGTGCCGACCATAGACCGTCCGCCGCGTGAACGCACCGAGCGCACCGAACGCAGCCGCACCCGCTCCGTCGAAAAACCGCCGAAAAACTATATCGCGCCCGAGCAGCAGCAGCGCATGATAGAGATTTTCGAAGAGCAGTGTTTCGATTATCAGCGGTATTGGGGCGAGATTTATCGGACGCACCGTTTCCGAAATATCTTAAAAAGCCGCCAAATCGGCGCGACTTTCTACTTCGCCCGCGAAGCCTTCCTGACCAGCCTAAAAACGGGCATCAACTCCATTTTCCTGTCCGCGTCCCGCGCGCAGGCGTATCAGTTCAAGCAATACATCCTAAACCTCTGCAAGATGGTCGATGTCGAGCTTAAAGGCGGAGATACCATCTCGCTGCATAACGGCGCGGAACTGCATTTTTTAGGCACCAATTCACGGACGGCACAGGGGCGCAACGGCAACTTGTACGTCGACGAATATTTCTGGATTCCCGACTTCGAGCGTTTGCAAACGCTGGCCGAGCCGATGGCAAGTCAAAAGCACCTGAAGACGACCTATTTCTCCACGCCGTCGTCCGAAGGCCACCCCGCTTATGGTTTTTGGTCGGGCGCGATGTTTAACGAAGGCCGTCCCAGAAGAGAGCATATCAAGCTCGATTTGAGCCACGCCGCTTTAAAACATGGTCGTCAGGATGCCGACGCGCAATGGCGGCAAATCGTCACGATTCATGATGCGCAGGAATCAGGCTGCAACCTCTTCGATATTGATTACCTGCGCCAGCGCAACTCGCCCGACAAGTTTGCGCAGCTTTTTGAATGTCAATTCGTCCCTGACGGCGAGGGCGTGTTTCACTTTGCCGACCTGCAAGCCTGCGGTGTCGAATCGTGGGATTGGACTTGGTACAAACCTGACATGATGCGTCCGGCGGGAAATATCCCCGTATGGATAGGATACGACCCGAGCTATACCGGCGACGCGTCCGGCTTGGTGGTCGCCGTTCCACCACAACGCAACGGCGAACCATTCAGAATCTTGGAAACACACATGATTAATGGGGCGGACTTCGAATCTCAAGCGAAAATCATTCGCGGCATGACCGAGAAATTCAACGTTACCAAAATCGTCATCGACGCAAACGGTATCGGCGCGGCGGTGTACGACCTTGTTAAAAAATTCTACCCGCCCGCCATCGGCATGACCTACACGCCCGACATTAAAGGGATGATGGTTTTAAAAACGCAGAACCTGCTCAAAAACAAACGTATCGAGTGGGACGCGGGCAAAATCGATTTGCAGATGGCGTTTATGTCCGTCCGCCGCGCAATTACCGCCAGCGGACGAAACATCACTTACGAATCGACGCGCAGCAAAGCCTCCAGTCATGGCGACTTGGCTTGGGCAGCGATGATGTTGTTTTATCAAGAGCCGCTGGACAATGTTGTCAGCGGACGTTTTGAGATTGATAGTTAAAGGATTTTTATGTCTGATTTAAATTCGACAGGCAATGAACCACGCACAGATTTAGAGATTTTCAGTTGGGGTTACGACGAGCGTTTGTCTTGGCTCGGCGCGGCGTGGGAATGCGCCGACAACGGCCATTACTACGAACTGCCCGTCAATCAAGAGGACTTGATCGGATTGCTCCGTGCCGGCGTACATCATTCGTCCGCCCTGCATTGCAAACTGAACGTCCTAACTTCCACATTCGAACCGACCGCGCTTTTGAGCCGCGCCGAATTTAAAAAGCTGGCATTTAATTTCCTCGTAACCGGCAACGGCTATCTGTCAGCGGAGCGCAACCGCTTCGGCAAGGTCTTGGGATTCAAAAACCGCCTGTCCGTCTATATGCGTCGGTCGTCTAAAAAATACGAAAAAGACGGTTACTTCTACCTGCGGTCGCACGTCATCGCGACGGCTGACTTTATCCCCAAATCCGACGTCATCCATTTGATGCAACCCGATTTGGTGCAAGAGGTTTACGGCATCCCCGACTATTTGGCGGGCTTAAGTTCGGCGGAGCTTAACCGCTCGGCGACGACCTTCCGACGCCGCTACTACGACAACGGCAGCCATGCAGGCTTTATCGTGTACGCAACCGACAACAACATCAACAACGACGACTGGAACAATCTCAAGGACCAGTTTAAAAAAGCGCAGCGCGAAGGCAATTTCCGCAATGTCTTCCTGCGCTCGCCCGACGGCAAGTCCGACGGTATCAAACTGATTCCGATTTCAGAGGTGGCGGCCAAAGACGATTTCCTGAATATTAAAAACGTGTCTGCCCAAGACATGCTGACGATACATCGCGTCCCACCGTCATTAATGGGGGTCGTTCCGACGGCAGCAGGCGGATTGGGCGATGCCCGGACGGCGGCGGAAGTGTTCGCCGCGAATGAAATCGAGCCGATACAGGCGGCGTTTCTCGAAGCAAACGACGCATTCGGCGCGGAAGTGTTTAGATTTAAGCCGTACACTTTGGCAACGGTCGGTATCGGGAAATAGGAAAAGGTCGTCTGAAATGTTTCAGACGACCTTTTATTATCCATGTCATCTTTCGAAATACTCGTCCCGCATCCGAATTACCTCGTCCCGCTTATAGAGGTTGTCCCGCCCCACCAACTTCGGCTGCGGTATCAGCCCCGCCCGGCGGCGCGCCCAAATGGTTGTCGTGGACGGCGGCTTTTTGCCCGGTATCGTCCATAGTTTCTTCACTTCGTCCAGGGTAATGTATTCGCCCATTTTTATTCCTTTCCTATTGGTCAGTTTCTATTAATCAGTTTGTCATTCATTGCCTGCGACGCTTCACGGGCGGCGCGGGCGGATTTAAGAACGCTTTCGACGGTGTCGTATTGCGGTTTTTGGTAGCGGACCGTCTTCGCGCGGATATTGGCTTCGTCGGCGGCTTTGATGGCGGCGAAGTCAAAAACAGGTTCTTTCGGGGTCAGTCCGCTGACGAGCGGACGGCGCAGTTTCTCGATACCGTGGATGTATTCGCGGTAGTTTCGTTGTTCTTTTCGGGCGGCTTCGCCACGGATGGCGGTGTCTTTCGCTGCTGCTTCGATTTTTTCGCGTGTTTCGCGGCTCATGTATCCCAGTTCCTCGATGCTGGCCATATCAATCATGTCTTTTTGATATTCGTTTTCCAGTTCCGGGCTTAATCCGGCGTTTGCCAAACCGACGGCGTTTTGCACCGAAAAACCGTGTTTCCAAATAAGCCATTCGGCGGATTCTGTTTTTTCTAGGTCGTTCAGGGTTGCCGCCGCTGGACGGCTGCTTAATTTTTTCGCAGATTCGGGGTCGAATTTCATTTTCGTAGAGTTATTGACACAAGTCCAAGCGGCGGCGGTGCCGCCGTTTTTTTTCAAAACCCACGAATGGACGCGCGAAATTTCGACGCGTCCTGTGGCTTTTTCGTAAACGCCCATGATGCGGTCGGCAGGAATTTCGCCGTAGCAGTTCGGCTCTTTCGCCTCTTCGCGGTACAGTCCGAGACGGACGTTTTTGCGTGATACGGACTCGCCGCCCAAAAGGACGGTAAAACGCATCCAGTCGCCCATGTCGGCAGCCTGTTGGGCGAGCATTAAAAGGCCGTCTGAAGCGTCGGGGTTGATTCGGCGCAGTTCGCGCCAAATAGTGACGGGGCAGCCGCCGATTTGCTGGAACTGGCGGATACCGTGATGACTTGCCCATGCGTCCACGCGGACGGCGGTTTCCGCCATGCTCAACAGCGCGTCAGACTCATAGTCAATGCCCAAGCCTTCGCCGCTTTGACTTTTACCGTCGATGTTTTTGGCGATATATTTGGCGATATAACCGGCAGCCGAGCCGCGCGCCCAGTTGATGGCTTCAAAGTCAACGCGGGCAGAGGCGGGGCTTTGTTTCCAAAATTTAAAATATTTGGATTCCCAGAATTTTGCCTCGGTTTTCAGACCGGCGCGGATGGCGGCGAGCGTAGGCGCGCTGCCTTGTTCTTCACGGATTTTTGATTGGATTCGGCGGGCTTCCGCGTCCGCTTCTTTCGCAGTCGCCAAGTATTTCAAACCCAGCTCTTCGCGGTTTTCGCGACAAGCGTGTTTTGCCACGACGCGGCGGAAGGCAAGGCGGTGTTGCTCTTCCATGAAGACAAGGCCGTGCCAGTGCGGCGTACCGTCGTGATGCGGCTCGGCAACGCGGAATCCGTAGATTTTGATTTTCAGACGACCTAATTCTGCATTGATACGGCCCCATACTTTATTTAAGTATGCCTGCGCCTGCGACGGCGTTTCGCCGCTGAATTTCTCGTTTGGCTTGCCAAAGTGGTGCATACGGTGCATGCGGGAAGGGCAGGTAATCGTAAAAAATTCGCCGACGTGGTTTTTCAGACGGGCGATTTCCTCGAAGCCGCGAATACGCACCATCAATTCGGCGCGACGCAGGGCGGGATTAGATACAGAGACTTCAGACAAAGCCTCAAGCGTGAACTCTTGCCCCAGCTCATTGATGGCAATCATGGTTTGCAACATGGCAAGATTGCGACGCTTTTGAGACAAACGGCGGAAAACCGCTTCATCAGAGGCATAAAGCCCCGTTTTACGGGACACAAAGCCATCCTCGCGGCGGTAGCGTTCGGCGGCGCGCGCGAAAATGCGGCGAAGCTGGCGACGCCAGAATTTAGAGGCTTGCAGGCGGGCTTCGATGGCTTCGGGGATTTTGTCCTTGAATACTTTTTTGGTATCGATGCCGTATTCGGCGGCGGCATAGTGGATCAGACCGGCGAGGCTCCAGCCGATACGTTTTTTAAAATAGATGTCCTTGGCTGCGCTATCAGCAAGGACGCGGATGTCGTCGTCCGAAGCATCCAAACCTGCCGAACGGACGGCAGGCGGCAATACGGTCAGATTGTCGAGCAGGGTTTTCAGACCGTCTTCGGCGCGAACACGCGCGGCGGCGGGCTGAATGCCGCTGTCCAACTGACGAACGACTAAATCGGTAAAGAACGAACGCGCTTTTGACGCCTCGGCAGGTTTCAGGCTTTCAAAGCCTTCACGCAACACGGGCGGAATCAGCAAAAAGGCTTTGGCGGCGTAGTCTTGCTGCGCCGCCTTTGCATTTGCTGTTTGAATTGATATGCCCATGATTTGTCCTGCCTAGTAAGTGGCGGGCTTCAGCCCGCCCTATGTCTCAATGCTTTAAATAATCTTGAATTCTTTCTTCGATTTCCGCGTCCAGCTTTTTCTGCTCGATTTTGTAGTCCACATAGAGCCAAACGCCGAGCGCGGCGGCAAAAACAATGCCGATAACTGCGATGATGCTCATTGCCCCACCTCCTGCGGAATTTCAGCGTCGCCGCCCATGTGGTCGAATGTCGGCGATTCGTAAGCGCGGACAACGTCCGTTTCAGGCAGCGTTTGCGGCGGATTCGGTATGTTTCCGTGAGTCGAACCAAGCATAAAAGACGAGGCGGCGAGCATCAGGGCGAGGATGATGTAGCGGATTTTGATTTTCATGATATTTCCTTGTTGGGTCGGGTTCAGGCAGCCTTAAGGTCGTCTGAAACAGGGTTTACTTTCATTTTTCTGCCGGCGTAGGCGGCGCGGGCTATTTTTTCGTCGATGGCTTCAAGCTGTCGGACGGCTTCGGAAAGCTGAAGAACCGGCAAGCCCAAGCTGAACACTACGTTTTGCTGATTCAGCATATTGCCCAGTCGGGCGATTTCCTTTATCAACTTCTGACTGTCTTCCAGAGCCTTGCTTTGCTCCGGCGTAACCAGCCAACTTCTGACGACTTCCGCATCGTTGTAAGCCGCCAACGGCTGACGGCCTGCATTTCGTTCCAAGAACGCGTCACGCTCCAAGCCGTTCATGATTTTTGCGTTTTTGGTTTTACTGCTTGCCAACGTTTCACCGATATTTCGAATTGCATCAGCATGGGCTTTAGTCTTGAAAAGACGCGACTGCCGCCCTGGGAATCCCCATTTCGGGACGATTTCGCCGTTCATTTTTTTTCCCTTTACAACAAATTTTTCTGACTGCTTTCGCCGTGCTGTTCGACGATTTCGTCTGCCGTCATCTGCGGCGGCACCAAGGCAGGGTTTTGATGCAGCGGACTGGGCGGGGAGATGGTTTTAATAACTTCCGTCGCCGCCACGCCCGACCAGCCGCATGAAGCATTCAGGCATTGCACAGAGCTATAACGGACGCGGTCTGTCATCTTCCGACTCGCCGTTACCTTGCAGCGGCTGCCGCAGCAAGGGCAGGTAATCTGCACCCGCATATTTCCGTGTTCCGCCTTACTGATGTTGCGCTGCGCCATTTTCATTTCTCCGTTTCAGGTCTGCCGATGCCGCCTCAAACGCACGCAGATACATTTCCGCGTATTCCAGCGCAGCCTCGGCGGCGAATGCAGACAAAGACTTGCCGGAGGCAAAGGCAGCCTGCTCGAGTAAATCCAACTCTTCGCCGTAGGCTTCGATTTCAATCACGCCGAACGGCGCGCGCGGCGCGGCGGGATACACATCGGCGGCGCGATGGTCTTCGATTTTGTGAATACAGTATTGGCACATGACGTTTCCTTTTTGGTTGATGCCGACTGTCCGGCGGGTCAAGCGTCTTTCCGCTTTGTCATCACTCCGTTACAATGTCATTTCCAGTAACCATCAACGGAGAAACTAAAATGTCTCAAAAAAGCTATGAAAAAGCCCTTGAACTGACTACCGAAATTATCAAGTCCGGCAATAGCGCCTTACTTGGCAATTTTGCTCATGGTCGGGATCGGGCTATCCATCTTGCGGAATTCGTTGAAACCCTCGCCGACCGACTTGAGCAAATCGAATCTAAGCATCTTCAATAAGCCGTAATGCCCGAATCAAGTTATCTGCCAAGCTTTCCGGTGGTAGGCTTGAGTTTCTAGCCGCTGTCAGAACAACTTCTTTGATGGCGGCTTTTTCCTGCTCGGCTTTTGCCGATTCATACGCCCGCGCAATCCATCCCTGCCATGCGTAATCAATGCTGATATCGTCGTAGTAGACATCACCATCATCATCAACTAAGGTTTTCAGGCGGTCTTCGTGGTTTCGGACTTTGCACCACGCCTCAAAATTCATGCGTTCTACATCTTCTTTCACTACGATTTCTTTCATCTTTCTGCTCCTTGATTGGGGTTGATGTCGTCTGAAATTTGTTTGTACTGCACTGGAAACTTTGCTTTTAGAAAATTCATTTGGGCTTTCGGAATGCCGTTTTTCTGCCATTGAGAAACCGCCCCCCGAGTTATTCCGCAGATTTCTGCAACTGCTGAAACGCCTCCCAATTCTTTAATGAACTTGACTTGCTGGTCTGTTTTCATTTTTCTTTCCTTTTTAAAGTTTAGTGAACTATACAATCCTAAACTTGTCTAGTCAAGCATACTAAACAATTAATAGTTTAGAATTCTAAATAATCATTGTTTTTACTAAGTATTTTTTAGCTGGGATTTTTTTGCGATGGACTTGAAAGGCAGACTTCAGGAATTGATGGATGAACACGGTCTAATTACTCAACAGGACTTGGCAGACTTCGCAGGTGTCTCAAAAGGTCTTGTCGGGCAGTGGTTCAATGGGCAGACTGGCTTAGGAAAAAAGCCGTTATTGGCATTTGAGAAGAAGACAAACTTTTCTACTCGATGGCTGGCAGATGGTTTAGGTGATAAGTATAGGAAGGATTTAGGAATGTATAGGTCGTCTGAAAACCTTTCAGACGACCCTTCAGACGACCATATCCGTTTCGAACGGCTGGACGTTATCGCTGCGCTGGGCGACGGATACATCAACAACGAGACGGCGGAGGTCGTCGATTTCGTCCATGTCGATAAAGCATGGGCGCGCGAAAAACTCGGAGGCAATCTATCCCGTATCCAAGTCATCACCGCGCGCGGCGATTCGATGCAAGGCACCATCGAGGACGGCGACGTACTCTTCGTCGATACCTCCGTGCGCTCATTCGAGGGCGAGGGCGTTTACCTCCTGTCCTTCGCCGACGGCCTAAAAGCCAAACGCCTGCAAGCCTCCGTCGGCGGCGGCCTGCTGGTCATCAGCGACAACCCGCTATACCGCACCGAAACCATCGAAAACGACAAGTTGGAAAAACTAACCATCTGCGGCAAAGTCCGCGGCGCATGGCATTTGTCGGGATTTTGAGACAAGCGGCAGGGTGGCTGCCCAATCCGAGTTACCTGAAATCGAACTCTGTCGTCAGCCTGAACGAATTCAGCGGTTTGACGGTACACGGTAAATTTTGAAAGGTTTTGCCGCTGGATTTTCGGGATATTTATGATTTGGCAATGGTAAAAAAACAATTGTAATTAACTTAAAAGTTAACTATTATGGCGGAATTGATTTATAAGGGTTTGGTGTACGGCTGCGTCCTGTCTGACGAAGCTGTCGAACAAATCGGATTCGACGGGGAAAACCTGCCGGAGCGTATTTGCGGTGAAGACTCGGAAGAGCTTTGGGTTCGCATCATCCGTTATTGCGATGGTGAAAAGCTGATAGAGCCATTCGAGCTCAACTGTGAAGGACTCCCTTTCTGGGCAGTCAAAACCGCCCGACCCGAAAGCCTGCGGGCTTATTTTTGGCATGACGGAAACAATATGGTCATCAGCCATTTCATCAAGAAAAACACTCAAAAACTTACCCGTGAAGACCATCATAAAATGCGCTTGATTATGGATTCTTACAATCGTAATGGAGGCTTTTGATATGAATATGCCGATACTCAATAAATTGCTCGGACGTTTCGACTTCCGCAAAAAACATAACCGTACCGACTTGAATATCCAAGCTGTTGACCAGCTGCGCGAAGCCATGGAAAGCAAAGGAATCAGACAGAAAGATATTGCGGAAAAGCTGGGTATTTCTCCCGCTGCGGTATCTAAAACGCTGTCGATGTCTGAAAAAAATCTTGAATTGAACACCATCGCGGATTTTGCGACGGCTATGGAACTGCGTTTTTCTTTGTCCCTTGCTCCTGATCCGCACTGCGCCGATAAACACGCCGCTATCAAAAAAGAGCTTGAGCATTTCAGTTACAGTAGTAAAGCTGTGCTTATCAATATCCCTCTAGATGTCGATACCATTCGAGATATTAATACCCTTCAAAATATCAATACCCTTCTAGATATTAATACCCTGCGAGATGATAAGGAGCAACTCAAATTCGGCGAATTTAGGGAAATTTCGGTCTCTTTGAAAGCGGAGGGTGTATGAAAATCATTCTGACCGACATCGCGCCGTTAAATCTGAATATTGACACTGGCGGTTTGCGTGCCGTCCCCGTCTCCGGCGATGCGCCGATTTTGAATGTTGAAGAACGCCTTGAACTTCAGGCTGACGGCTTCAGGGTGGCAGTCAATGCCCCTGCTATCGAAGTCAGATGTTTGGCGGTCTATCAATATCTGTCCAAATCAGACGAAGCCATACGACCTTTAATTGATATTAATATGGCTTACTTGGCGGCTTTTGATGTGATTTCCGATCCCCCTGTGGATTTGACTGAAATGGGAAGCAATCCTGAAAAAATGCGGATTTTGCTCGACTTTACCGAACAAGCCGTCCGTTTCAAAATCAGCACTATCCTGAATCAGTTCGGCATCCGCACCCGCTATCCTTTGGCGGCTTTCGAGGTCAATTTATAGTTTTTATTCTTAAAACAATAAAAGGTCGTCTGAAATATTTCAGGCGACCTTTCTGATAAGGGTGTACGTCTTAATTTGGTATTTGTCGGGATTTTGAGACAAGCGGCAGGGTGG
>NZ_KV821492.1:4145-36078 GCF_001815675.1 Neisseria sp. HMSC065D04 | reverse complement strand
GTCGGGATTTTGAGACAAGCGGCAGGGTGGCTGCTTGCGGAATATAACTAAAAAGATATATTATGCAACTTATTGTTCACGATCATGCGGAAGCGGATTTGGAACGCCTTTTCGAGAGTAATGAGGAGGCGGTCGGTTATATCGATAGAGTGATTACGCTTATCGATGATACGCCTGCGCTTTTTGACAAGCTCTTTTCTGAAAGCTACTGCCGCGATTACGATCAGCCCATCGGGCTTTTGGGCATGGAATGCAAACGTGTGGCGGCATTATGGAGTGCGGATATACGCGTGATGCGGCTACGGCTCGATGAGGAATCTGCGCTTTCGCTGCGTATTTTGTACTGCGTTCGAAATGAGATGCAGCCGAACCGGACGTTTATCCGGAAAATCTATATTTTGGCGGTTGCCGACAAATCCGAGGGCTTCGATTATCAGCCCGATCATCCGATTATGCGGAGAATCCAAAATGACTATGCAAAAATCGAATATTGAAAATTGGACTGCCTTCGGGGCGGTCTGTCTGTTTACGGCTTCTGCGGTGTCTTTTTCCGCACCTGCCGCTGCTGCGACTATCAGAACTTCTACGGTATTTGTTGCAGGCAAGCAGGTCTTGCCGCTTTCTGATGCGTCAGATGCTTGCTGCTATGTGGAACGTGTTCGCAAAAATCCGCGCCGTGCGGCGGCGATGGACAGAGCAGGCAAAAAGCTGGCTGCAAGACTTGATGCGGATACTGCTGGGCCAACGTTTGCATCGTTGCGTCTAAAAAACGGCTTGACGCAATCTGCGCTTGCTGAAAAAACGGGGCTTAAACAGTCTTATCTTTCACGCATTGAAAACAACCGCTGTACTTTGAGCAATGATACAGTCGATAAACTGGCTGCGGTATTCGGTATCGGACCTCTTGACGTACGGGCGGCTTTTGACCGTCAGTGGGATTTTGTGGAAGGACTCAAATCATGATGCCTGTATCGCTGCATATTCAATATTGCGACAGTATCATCCGCCATGCGGACGATTTCCGTTACAGTCTGATTGGTATTTATCCGGGGGTCTGTCCGCTGCCGTCGCGCGATTTTGTATTGGCTCAATTAAATCTTTGTCTGATTTTCGAGATTCCGACTTCGAGAAAGGATTTGAGCTTTGTTCCTTTGCGCCTGGAGATTCTTAGGGATTCCGATGTTTTGTCAGTATTTGAAATGCCGCCTGTCGGCAATGCTCCTGTAGTATCGGAAAATCCTGAAGTGTTCAGCGGGCTGGTACATCATAGTTTGGATAATCTTCCTGTATCGGTCGGAGATAAAATTTGGGCGAGACTTGTAGTGGGTGATGTTGTGGCAAATGGAAATTCCCTTAAGTTTATCGCTATGTAAGCTGAAATTTTGAAAGGTCGTCTGAATTTTTCAGACGACCTTTTGTTTTGGTCAGGGTTTGGAAACTGCGGCGGCAAAGTTTGGGCTGACTTCGCCTTCATAGAGGACAATCGGTACATCTATCAGGCTTTGGAGTTTGACGGCGGTCGTCAGTCCGTTGCCGTCTAGGGTGTGGACGGTTTCTTTTCCGACCCATTTCTCTGCGTCGATTTCGGGTTTGAAGCCTTGCAGGGTTACGGGGCTTTCGGGCGCGATGTCGGGGCGGCCAACGGCTAGGGAAATGTCGAATTCCATTGCGCCGCGTTTTAGTTTTTTGTATGCGGCGCGCGCGCCGGTGGCGGCGGTTTTGGGGCTTTGGTAGGTATGGCGCAGGGTTTTGATTTTTTTGCCGGTGGTGTCCGCCTGCTTGATTTCGGTTACTTCTTTGGTGGTGGTTTTGTGGGTTTTGCCGTCTTTGCGCTTGGTCTTGTATTTTTTGGTGGTGGTAACGGTTTTTTTGACGGGGTCGTAGTTGTCTTCGGTGATGACGACTTCGTGCTTTTTCCCCGTCTGCTTGTCGATGTAGTAGGCGCGGACGGCGTTGTAGCTTTCGGTATTGCTGTATCTGAATGTGTATTGGTCGCCGCTGTTGCGGGTAATCCTGATCGTGGGCAACGGCTGCCCGCTGGCGGTCGTGGCTTCGCCCGATGAAACAAACAGGAGGCGGCCATGTTTGACTGTTGCGATGGCGTCGTAGCGTTCGGCAAGGCGCGACAAGAAGGCGGCGTCGGATTCGTTGCTTTGGTCGATGTGGTCGATTTTTTCTTCTTGGTAGGCTTTGCCGATGATTGGTGTGTAGCCGTTGGCGGCGGCAATGGATTCGATGATTTCTTTCAGGCTGGTTTTGTGCCAGCTTTTTTCTTTTGCCTCGGAAAAGCGGTCGGATGTGTCGGCGGATTGGGCGGTGATGTGTAGGGTGTCGGGTGCACCGCTCCAGCTTACTTCAGTAATTTTGTAGCTGCCTTTATCGACAATGCCTGTTTCGATGTAGCCTAGGGCGATGGTTATCTCGGCAGACTTCGGGGGCAGGGCGAGCGCGCCGTCGTGGTCGGACAGGCTTACGGTCAGCTCGTCCGCCTCGAAGCCGCTTTTGTCGGTCAGGCTGATGGAGATGATGCGGGATAGGGCGTCGGTATTGAACGGCTTGCCGTTGATGGACAGCTTGGCGACGGGCGTCAGATGGTTGCCGCCCGTGTCGGTTATGGCGTTAAAGATTTTTACGGCTTGGTCTTTGATGGTGGTCAGGATGGTCATGGCGTTTTGCTTTTCGGTTTAGATGCCTGCGATACGGCGGGCGATGGACACGCCGAGTTGCAGGGCTTTGCCTTTTAATCCGAGCGGGCTGTCGGATACTTTTTTCAATTCGAGGCTGAAACTGATGGCGCGGGCTTTGCTGTCTTGCATGAGCTGACCTCTGTCCTCTTTGATGGACGTGATGACGTATGCGCCCATTATCTGCCCGGTACCCAGTATCAGGTTGTACGGCTTGCCGCGCTCTGCCATGAGGCGGAGCATGGACAGGGAGGTATCGCCGCCTGTGATTTCTGGGCGCAGTTCGGCGGATAGGGTGATGGTTTCGGTATCAGGACCGATGTATTGCACGGGGTTGATACCGCCGCCGACGGTTGATTGTTCGGGATGCCGCCAGCCGTTTTGACGGCTTATGGTTTGGAACGGGATGGTGCGTAACATAAATGGGAAAAATCCGAGTGTTGCCAGCATTTTTTTATCCTTAGTCGTCTTTGAACGCGCTGCGGGCGCGGCGCGCTGCATTGGCGGTTATTTGTTCGATTTGGCGGCGGACTTCGCGGGCAATTTCCGCCGCGCTGCTGCTGCCGCCGTTGATGGTGATGTTGATGTTCATGCCGCCACCGCCGCCGCGGTTGAAGTCGGCGGCAACGGGAACGGCTCCGGCAAGGGCGGGGCGCGGCTCGGGCGCGGAGGACGGCAGGATACTGCCCAAAGCGGTCAATCCTGCTTTGCGGATTTTGTCGAGTACCCGCCATCCGCCAAAACGTGCGACGTCGCGTTGATTAAAGACGACCTCGCCTTTGTGGACGATACCGGCGGGGGTATTGACGCCGCCCGCGCCGGTATAACCGCCCGTCGAATAGCCTTTGTTTGGAATGTATGCGCCTGATCCAATGCTCGAACTGCCTAAACTTGGCATGGTTAATTTAACGGAAAAGGCTTTTTTGAGCCATTCATACGCGCCCATCGCAGCAGATTTGAGGGCGTTCAATGGTCCAAGGGCTACCTGCGCCGCCTGTGCAATCGGATTTTCTCCGCCGAATACTTTTTTGATCCATTCCCAGCCTGCGACCAGTGCGGATTTGACTTTCTCCCAGTTTGCGAACAGTGCAATCAAGACGCCTATCGGACCCGTAAAGGCAATCAGCAGCGGGTTATTTTGAAATACTTGTTTAATCCATTCCCAGCCTGCAATCAGGGCATTTTTGATTCTTTCCCAATTTGCGAAAAGTGAAATCAATGCGCCTATCGGACCTGTAAAGGCGACAAGCAGAGGGTTGCTTTGGAATGCCTGCTTAATCCATTCCCAACCCGCAATCAGAGCTGCTTTGACTTTATCCCAATAGACGTATAAGGCGACGAGGGCGGCAACAGCAAGAATCGCCCATCCGAACGGGTTTGTAAGCAGGAACATTGCCGCCTTTAATCCGAATGAAACGAGAGCCATCCCGAGACGGGCTATCCAGCCTATCAGTGTCCCCATGCCACCGCCTGCAAACCTGATGATGGTCATGAATCCGCTCATGACGCCTGTTATCCCGTGAACTGCCAGCCCTAGGGCTGAAATGGCGGTAGCACCCACGGCGAATAGGGCAATCAGCTTCATGATGGCGGCGGCGGCGGTGGGATTTTGGGCAGCCCATGTGCTTAATTTGCTGTTTACGTCGGCTATCCATTGGGTCAGGCTTTTGAGTTCCGGAGCTACTGATTCCCCCATCGTGGCGAGAAAGTTGGTAAATGTTCCGCTGGCCGCGTCCCAAAGGTTGGTCAGTGTGCCGAGCTGCTCATTCACGCGCTGGTTCAGGCTGGCTTGCGCCTCCATTTTTTTGGCGAACTCTTCATAGCCTGTTTTTCCCTTCTCAATCATCGTGTTTAATGCTTGCAGGGTCTCGGCATCGTCGCCGAATATCTTTTGCAGTATCCCCAATCTTTTTTCTGTGGTTAGGCTTTTGAGTTTTTCGAGCTGGGCATACATTTTGTCGAAGCCGCCGAATTCGCCTTTCCCGTTGGTAAAGTCTAAGTCTATTCCGCTGCCTTTGGTTGCTTTGGCGATTTTTGCGGTATCCATCATCCGTGTGAATACTTTACGCATGGCATTACCGGCGGATTCTCCTGACAGTCCTGCTTGGTCGAGCATACCGACCAACGGACCCATCTGTTTCATTGCGGCTTCGCCCTTGATTTTCAGGGTATCAAGAGCGGGGGACAGTTTTGAAAATGCGCCCAAGATGTTGCCGTCCTCGACGCCTGTGTAGTAGAGGCGTTGGACTTGGTCCATGATGGCGAGCATCTCTTTTTCGCTGGCGCGGGTCGCGTCTTGGAGTTTGGCAGTCATCTCGGCGGCGGCGTCAGGGGCTTTTTTGAGCTGCACCGACAACATGGCTGCGGCCTCGCCCGTGCCGCCCAAGATGGTTTGAGCGGATACGCCTTGGCGCATCAGCATGGTCATGAGATTTTTAAAATCTGCCGTCGTACCCGGTAATTTGTCTCCCAGTTTGGTAGCCAGACTGTTGATTTTTTCGTATTCGGCGGAGACGCTTCCGTCGGATGTCATCATGGCGGCGCGTAAATCTACGGACGCCGTTTCGCTTTGTGCGTATGCGGTTATCGGCTTTTCTAACAGGCGTTTCGCGCCGTATGCGTGAGCAGCGGCGACGCCTGATGCCATAATGGCTTTTGAGTTTATGTCGTCCAGTTTTCTGCCGGCATTTGCCCATTTTTGCTGCGCAGCGAATTTTTTGTTTGTTTTCTCCATCTGCTCGGCAAGTGTTTTTTGATTTTGGGCAAGATTGACGGTGGACGTCCCGGCGGCTTTCATTTCTTTCGCAAGCCGACCGGTGCTTTTTAGTTGCCGCTCTTGGGTTTGTTCCAGTATTTTTGCCTGCTGGGCAAGTTTTTTCATTTCTCGGCTTTGTGCTTGGGTTGCGCCGCCGCTTTTTTTCATTTCGGCGAGCAGCTCCCGCTGCCTGTTGCGGTTTTCTGACAGCTTTTTATTTGTTTCGCTTAGGTTTTGGCGATATTTTTCAAGCCGCTTTGTGTCGTTTAGGGCTTTATTCAGGCGCATTTGCTCTTGTTCGGTTTGTTTTAATCTCCCGCTCAGCCCTGATGCGGCTTTGCTGATTCGGTCAAATTGTCCGCTTGCTTTATCGGTGGCTTTGAGAATAATATTAAGCGTCTTATCGGTCATGGCGTTTTGCCTGTATTTAAGGGATGGATTTGATATGTTCGGTTTTTTTAAGCGTCAGCCTGTAAACAAACAGCCTGCATTCACGCCGTCGAGACGTCCTAAGTCTCCGGCGCAATTGCGGCGCGAAACTGACGAATACATCCTGAAAGTTCAAAATGAAAGTCGTGTTCTTTGCGAGAATTACCGCAATATGACAGCAGCTAAGTCAAATCCTTATCGGAAGGCGGTCAGTAGCGCGATTGCTTTTTTCTTCGTTGGGAAATTGTTCAAGTAATTTTTAATTGAAAAGGTCGTCTGAAATGTTTCAGACGACCTTTTTTATTGCCCTGCGTTTTCGGATTGGATCCGGTTTATTTCTTCTGCTTTTGCCGCCCAACTGTTTAACCTGTATAGGTTTTGTTCGGCAAACCAATCAATCGACCCTTTAAATGTGATTGCGCAGAGGGCGAGGGCATCGTCTATTTGGTAGAACTTTTGCTGTTCGCCGTCAACGTCATCCTCCCAAATATCAGGGACGGAATTTATCAGTCGGCTGAAAGTGTCTGCTCGGTAGCGGAATCTTGGATATAACCCAATTCCGCAAAGGCTTCCTGAATCTCTACTTTCGCTGACGGCGGCGCTGAAAAAAAATCTACGGCGGCGTTGAGGGCTTGTGCGTCCGCCATGCTGAATCCGCCATATTGAGCCATGCCGATTTTGGGCGTACTGATTTTGGAGAGCAGCTTTTGGATGGTTTCCGTGTGTTTGATTTTAATCAGGTCTTGCCCTAAGCCTGCCATGTCTTTGGCGAGCGGTTCGCGGAGGGTGTAGGCCGTGCCGTTTGATACGGTTACGATAATGGTGTTGTCCGGGTTGATTTTGATTTTGGGTTCTTGCTGCATTTTTTGCGCCTTTGAATTGATTGTTGTCGGTCGGGCTTTTCCTGCCCGACCTTTGCTTTTTACCGATTACAGACCTAACGCATTGCGGATGCCGGCGCGAATGTCTTTACCGCCGATGACGAGTTTATTTGCCATCAGGTCGCATTCGAAAATGACTTCGCCGTCAACTGTTTCCTTCCAATAGGTCAGGGCGTACTTAAATGTCTGTTCGCCGCCTTCGCCTGCTTTGTCTTCGTTGCGCGTGGTCTCGATGATGCGCCCGCGGGCTTCGCCTACCAATGTTTGATAGGTTTCTTCGTCCTCTTTGTGCAACGCGCCTTGGTAGCGCAGCAGGTTGCCATTAATTTTATGGCTGATTGACTTGAACAACTCGAGGTCAAAGCCTTTGCTTGTCAGCTCAAGCTCGAGTTTCTCGATACCGTGAATGACTGTGTATTCACCCAGACCGCCACCCGGCGTGTAGTCTTCGGTTTTAAATTTGATGTCGGGGCGTTTGACGGTCATCAGGACGCCGTCTTTGTTGAGGCCGTCGGTAAATACGTTAAAACTTTTGAGGATGCGTGGTAACTGCATTTGCTGTCCTTATACTGTGGTCGGTTTGATGTTTGACGCAAACTCGATGACGCGGTCGGTCAGGTTAACGATAAAGCGATCGGAGACGTGTTGGTTCAGTTCGATGTTTTCCAACGGCGGTGCGACGGTAAATTCGTAGTCAAATGCGAAGATGCCGTTTGATACGCGCTCTTTTTCGATTTTTTTCGGGTCGATAAATACCTGCGCGCCCAATAACCAACCTTTATAGACTTTTTCCGCCAGCTTCGCGTTGATTGTGTTGATGATGTCAATCATCAGGGAAGGATGCATCGGTTTATCCATTGCCCAGAGGAAACTTTCGGCGATGGTCTCTTTGATAATTGATGCAACACGGACTGTCGGCTCAAATGCCCAAATCGGATCTGCCGAGCAGGTTCGATTGCCCCATACGCGGAAACCTTTTTCGCGGATCAGGGTCGTTACGTCTAGGTTGTTTAGTGTGTTCGCATCTGAATTAATATCCAACAGTCCGAAGCTGCGCGGTGATTTGATGGCGGACACGCCTTGAATCTCTGTATTAGATATTGATTTGTGCGGACCGATTTTTTCGTCAAGTATGGCGCGCGCGCCTAAGATTCGGGCAATAGTGGCAGCGGTCTGCGGCGTTCCGTTTGCGCCTGCTGTCATAAACTCATTGTCGATTAACATGAGATTATTTTGTCCAAAACCTTGGCGGTAGGTTTGCACTGCCGGAATCTCGTCAGCCCCTCCCGCAGAAGCATAGACGAATCCACCCAAGGCGTTGGCAGCCACGCACAATTCAGCGGTTACGTCGGCATCATCCAATTCTGGCGCACCGATAATCTTTGGCTTGAAGCCAGTACGGACAGGGGCTTGACGCAGGATTTTTGCGCCTTTAATTATTGCTGCTTTTTGTTCAGCGGGTTTTGCCGATGATGCTACACGGACTACAACAATCTGCGCATCTGCTTGGTCATAGATGGCATCTAACGATTTCCCCAGTGTGCCTTTACTGCCTGCTTTTCCCAACAGGCTGCCGACAGATGTAGCAAAAATCGGAGTGTCCTGCGGAAAGGTCTTCGCGTCAGCATCTTCAGATGTGGCAACTAAGCCGATGATGTTGCTGGCGATGTCTGATACGGCGCGCGCACCGTGGGTATATTCGTTGGCAGTTACGCCATGCATTCGTTTTGCAGTCATATTTTTATCCTGTTTATGTCTTTCCTGATTGTTTTCCAATCATCCTCTCTACTCAAGTATGATTTTTTTTTATCGGGCTTTTAAGGTCGTCTGTGTAAGCCGCCGCCGCCTTTTGCACCATGCGGATGGCTGAAAATAATAAAAGCGACGGAACCGTCGCTTTTGTTTTTACCAGTTACATATAACCAATTCGCCGCTTGTTTTACCGGTTTTGTCTCTGCCAACTGTATAGGCAAGCTCAAGCGGAGTGATGCGGAAGTCTTTGAACAACTCCCTTATATCAGAATGGTCGTTTATAGACAGCATGAATTTGCCCTTGCTCTCCGCCATTGCTTTGGCCAGCAGCTCATACTGCGACCAATCGAATGCGTGGTCGTACCCTGCGGTTTGCCAGTACGGCGGGTCGGCGTAGAAGAAGGTATGCTCTCGGTCATACCGCTTGAAGCATCGATCCCACGCCTCGTTTTCGACGAACACACCTCTCAGCCGGGCTTGGGCTGCTGTCAGTTTTGCCCTAATCTGCGACGCATCCCACGCTTTTGAGGTGGTGGCCGTACCAAAATGTTGATGGACGGTCTTGCCACCGAAGGCATTGTGCTACAAATAAAAGAACCGGGCAGCTCGTTGAATATCGGTCATGCAATCAGGCGGCGTGCTTTGCAGACGGGCAAATACCTCGCGGCTAGTCAGTGTCCACTCGAACTGGCGGACGAACTCGTCAAAGTGATGTTGTACCACGCGGTACAGGTTGATGAGCTGTCCGTTGATGTCGTTGAGTACCTCTACTTTAGCAGGCGTTGGGCGCATAAAGAACAACGCCGCGCCACCGGAAAACAGCTCAACATAACAAGAATGCTCGGGGAACATGGGCAACAGGTGTTTTGCCAATCGGCGTTTACCGCCCATCCAAGGGATAATCGGTAGAGTTTGTTGTGTTTTTTGCATCATATATATACTCCTAATTTGCGGCATTCGGGACGCTCGGAGTCAGATAAAATGTGATGCTCAACGGCACTCTGCTGATTTTTTAGTTACTGAATGAATTGATGTTTTTACAACGTGCGCATTTGATTTGCACGTATCCGCTGCCTTTGGCAAGCAGTTTGCCGCAGTATTTGCAGCGCATTTCGCGGTAGATTTGCATTTGCACTCACTCCCATATCACGGATAGAATGCCTCGGTCTCTAGAGACTAAGGCGGCCTAGAAGTCAATGCAGGCACTATCTGCTTGGCTGGCGTAGCGGTGTTCCTGCACCGCTACGTCGCCGTCCCACTGATTTTTTCAATCTCCTCTCTAAGGTCGTCTGAAATTTCAGACGACCTTTTCTCTTAACTGATACCGTACTCAGTCATCAGTGCAGTGACTTTTTCGGCAACTTTACTGATATCCCCCTGAACAAACTCGATGCCTGCACCAATAATGACATTACGTCCTACATTTCCGGCATGATTCATACCGAAACGGATTTTGTTGAACGCTTTATCAGCACCTGCTTTGACAGGGATGACCGCAACGTACCACTTGTTGTATGAGTACACCTGAGTAGCGGAAATTGGCTTACCATCGATGGTCGTACCCTCGAATGAACGCAACTTGAATCCCGTCTCTTCGTTTGTACTTACTAAGCCATTATTAATAATACTTCTATCGTTCAGGACGACTGCTGAGAACCCTGAACCCGCGGCGCCGCCCGAAAGCTGCTTGAATGGGAACACAATCGCGGAATCAGACGAACCATCAGAAGTCAGCCCCTCAGACTCAATGAATCGAATACCTTTACCCTCACCGGCAACCAAGGAACGCATGATTTTATGACCGTCATCTTCACCGAACGCACCAGCCCAGTCTAATGGCTCTCCGGCTCTTTCGGCATTATTCAAGGTTTTCAGTTTGGCCGTATTGTTGCTACCGACCGCCTCGGCTGCCGTTGCCGCCAATCCGTCAAACGTGAACTTGACGGAAGTCGTAGATTTGGCAGCAGGTGATTCGGCTGCCGTTTCAGTTTCTTTCGGCAGCGCAGCAGGCGGCTGAGTCGTAGGCTGGCCATCTCCTTCCGCTTTAGGCGGCTGGGCAGGTGTCGTTGCCGCAGCCTGTTCCCCGCCTTCAGCCTTCGGAGAGTCGGCAGGTTTGGCAGGTTTAGTATCAGCCGCCGTGCCGTTATTCAGCTTGGCAACAGCCGCTGCAACGGCGGCATCAATAAGCGCCTGAACTTCAGTTTTCGTCGGTCTGACATTTCCCTCAGCAGTGCCTTGGGCGGTCGTAGTATTCCGGAAAACATGATCGGAAAATGCCCCTGTTCGCTGATCCCATGTTTTATTGTTGTCGTGACAACAATCGGTATGCGTACCCGTTTGATAGAATCCCTGACTTGCGATACCGCTACGATGAACATAGGCGGCATCCGAGATATAAGGCTTCGCAGGCTTATCCCCCTTGGTATAAGGCGTCACATCCAAACGGTTGTCCCGAACGGTACAACCAGTCAGATTGCCCGTTAAAAACTGGCGGGCATAGTTGCCGTCGGGGCTATTTCGAGCAGTGTTGTTCGCAAAATAGCTGCCATCAATTGTGCCGTATCTACTTTCTGCACCTATCAAGTAGGCATAGGTAGAGTCATTCACAAATCCTTCAAATACTGCACCGCTACCGCTTCCAGCCGGATCGACGGCCTCAATACTCAGACTTTTCGCATCGGAATATTTCGTACCGCTGGCGGTAATGCGAATACCCGTAATCACACCATTTGCGACCGTACAGGTTGCCGCCGCGCCGCGCGCACCTTCGCCGCCGCCTGTAATCACAATCTTGGTATCCGCACTGTATCCGGTTCCGCCATTTTTAATAGCAATATTGCTCAAATAGCGGAGGCCAAACGCCTCACCAAAAGGCAGGGCAAAAGTACAGGAATTGTCCGAAATCGTGAATCGATTGTGACCGAAATTACACGGCACGCCTCGCGGCGCGTAAATGCGATTGTTTTGGACAGTGATATTGGCACGCAACCACCACAAATCCTTATCTTTTCGGGCTTTTACCCCTGTCGCACCGTTAATCAGGAAAATACCATTCATACCGCTGATAAATTCATTGTCTTTGATGACAATGTTGGATTCCTGATATTTAAAGCTGCTATTGTCTGCGCGGCCGCCCTTAGTGGTGTCTTGCGCGTAGGTTTCCTCGATGACGACCCCTGTACCGTAGTAGAGGCATGAGCCGCTATTGCCGATGATTTGGATATTGTTACCAGTATGTGCATCAGCAACTTTACGCGCAGCGAAACCGAAGTGGTTGTTGATGAAGCGGATACCAATTTGCGGTAGGTATCGGCTTGTCCACAACCAATAGCCTGGGTCAACGGTAACTTGACTGTTGTCGCGGGAATGCTCGACCGAAGCATCCGGATGTCCGACACGCCCTTGCAGACAGTTCATACCCTCGACAGTAATGCCGACACCACGGACAACGCCAATGCCGCCGATATAGTTGTCAGACATGAAGCCGCCGTAAACCTTGCAGTCGTAGCAAACCATTTTCTCGCGAATGGCGGTATCAATATCACCGCCGCTAACGTCACGACAATCTCGGGTAGAATAAAGACCAAACTGTATTGCACTACCGGTCATCCCGCGAACATCAAAATCCCAGACGACCAAGTGGTAAACATCATAAATCAACCAGCCATTTGCCGAAGACCCGCGCTGACCACCGCTCCATTTACCCCACGTCTCAGAAACAGTGCCGTCTTCCTGCGGGAACTCATTTTTCGTGCCGTCAGCGTTCCAATAGCCGCCAACGCCTAAATCAACTTTTCTTGACTGTTGACGTTCGTATTCTTTGATTTTTGCCCATGTTAAATCATCAGGTTTTTTGACATCTTGCACCTGAGCAGCATTGTTACGGTAACGGGCAAGGTCATGTAAAAGGCGAGTGGTATTAAAACCTAAGTCATACAACCCCTTATCCGCATATCCATAGCCGATATGCGGATTCTCGGGCGTCCAGCCATCAATCGGCGCAAACAACCCTTGACGCCCGCCGACATAGCCTTTTTCCATCCAGCGGCGGGTACGGATAACACCGCCATGCATGATAACGTTACCTTCGCCGCCGTCCATTTCGAACACGTTGACACCAAAGGATTCGGCAATAAACATGACACCGCGGAAATCGAAGAAACAATTAGACTTATTGCGGATGTAGATACACGGCTGCGCACCGTCAATAGTCAGGGTCATCCCACCGACCGTGACTTTTCGACCGTCCGCACCAAAAACATCAGGCTTATACCCCACGTTTTTATCCACGCTGAAAACCGAACCCTGACGAGCGGTAATATATGAACCATTGGGGATACGTTCGATGTATTCGGTAACGGCGCGGCTGATTACAGCAGCTTCGGCAGGAGTCTGTTTGTTCGTTTTGAAGAATCCCGACAAGACTTTTACGCGCAATTCTTCAGTCAGCGCATCTTCGAGATAGTACACGCCGCGCTCAATTGCCAGCTTCATACCTGTTTCGTGCTTGGCTTGCAACGCCGCCACTTTGGCAGCAGTCTCAACCTCGGAAAGCGCACCGTTTACAGCGGTTGCGATTTTGGCGGGAGCAGCCATTTCTTTAGCTTCCGCCGCCGTATCCTTCGCCGCCTTCGTATTCTTGGCAATCGCCGACAGCGCTTTTTCTAAGTTGTTTAATTCTTTAGCCATTTGTTTCACCCAAATCTTTTAAAATATCCGCTAGCGCCGCGTCGCTAACCCCACTATTGTCCGTTGCCGGTTGCGTTGGGGCAGGAGTGGGCGTTGCCGTTGCGTTGTTACCCGTGCCGTTGTTTGCCGGTTGCGTTGGTGAGGGTTGTGTAGGTTGAGTGGGTTGTTTTGCACTACCGATGTTTTCTTTAACAACCGTTTCGACGATTTTTCTGATTTCTTCGGCTGTCAGCATTTTTGGTGTCTCGACTGACGGAGTGGGTGATGCCATAACCACTAAACCCTGCTCCATGATGCTGACGCGTACCGGCTCAGTAGCCTCACCGATAAATCCGCTGACGTTTGAGATTGACGGCGCGATATATACGTCGCCTTTTAGGACGGTTGAGACGATACCGCCAAAAATGGCACGGAGATCGTATTGTCCGTTTGCCCATGCGACATTTTGAGTCAGGGCGGCAGGAAATGTAATAATGATTTCGCGCCCGCTGACACTAACCTGCGGCCTCAACTCTTCACCCGTCTGACCACGAACCGTCATTGCCCATTGAGCTTCACGCGGCTCAAATGGGAGTCCGCCTCCGTCAAAACCGACGCGAAAAACTCGGGTATCACCACGGTACAGGGTCAAATTTTTGGTTTGGATGCTCATTTTTATGCCTTAAAAGTCAAATTCGATTTTGATGGCTTCGATTTCTTCGATTGTGTCGGCGGCGGCGATTTTTTCAGCTAATGCCTGACGGCGTCCGGCAACTTCTGCGCTCAATTCCTGATACTCTTTTGCTTTACGCAGAACAGCAGCTTTTAGGTCGTCTGAACCGATTCCACGAGCGGCGGCGATGCGATCGATTACTGGCGTCGGTGCAGACGGATTTTTTTCCCACTCACGGGCTTCGGCAGCTTGGTCTACCCAGCTCTGCACTTCAAAGGCGGGTAGATCATTCATGCCGCTTTTTTCGTTGACTATGGATTGGGCGTGTTGATTAAGGCGAGACAAGGTAATGGATTTTGCGGCGGCGAGCTTAGCCTCTTCTGCTTCGGCTTTTTTATCTTGGTTTTCTATCCATTTTTCACCGTCCCATTCGCAGTATTCGGATGCTGGTTCAAGCATCGTCAATTCGTCTGAAAGCCTGCCTACTTTGTCGACAATGACGGCAATGCCATCGGCTTTGCGGTACGCTGCTTTGCCGCGATGGTCGTCAATAATTTCCCAGTCCGAGCCGTTCCATCGGGCGGCGTGTCCGGCTGAAATTTTGGGTGGCGATGTGTCAATACAGCCGGCGGGAATAAGGTAACTACCGTCGCGGGCGTAGATGTCCAGTTCGGCATTGACTTGACCAATATAAATATTTTCCGCATCAAGCTGACAGACGGGTTTAGTCCATTTGATGTTTTGGCTCATTTCTTTTTCCTTTTCCATAAGGTCGTCTGAACTACGTTTCGGTTTTTCAGACGACCTTTTCAAATTAAATCTTGATGATGTATTTCATAGCCACGTTCATCGGGCGTGTTTCCACACCGCCTGCGGCGTCGGTCGTTCCTTCTGTATCAACGGAAACAAGCGATGAATTCTGACCCCTGTCGGTATCGGCTCGCCGTTGCAGTCCGATGCCGTGGGTATGGCTGCGGAACTCGTCCGCCTGCCAACTGCCCAAGACGCGACCGGCGTCCCGACCGCGACCGGCGTCCCAGCCGCGGATAAATTCGCCGCGCAGGTCAGGCAGGTTGAATGTGGTGCTGCCGTCGCCCGCTCCGTAGCGCGTACCGATGACGGCAAACAGCGTAGCGTAGGTCTGACGGGATACCGCTGCGCCGTGGCATTCAAGCCAGCCATAAGGGACGGCTTCGCCCGCCAAAGCTACAACTGTGCCGCTTGGTGCCGAGATGTTGACAAATGTTTGGTCAACTTTTGCCACCAGACCGGGTACGTCCCAGCCGATGGATATTCGATGCTTAGACCCGCTCGAAGATGGCAGTACCTCGATTGTTTCTGCTTTGACTTTTGACAGGGCATACGATGACGGCACGGTGTTGGTGCCAGTGTGTTCGGGATTTTGGGAGATGCTCCGCTGTAAGAGCAGTGGCGAATTGTCGTATTCGATGACTCCATTGTTTTTTAAAGCCAGTGCTTTATTACTGTTTCGGTTGCGTAAAAAAACCTGATCCGCGTCGGAGTCGATATAGATATATTTGTTGGCGGCGTAAAGTGCAGGCGAGGCTGCCACGGTAATGCCTTTTGTAAACACGGTATTGCCGCCGAATGTTTTGTCGCCGTTGATGGTTTGATTACCGGCAACCTTTACGGTGTCGGTGTTTTCGCTGATTTTTTTATCGACGGCTTTGAGACGGATGTTTAAATTGTTTGTCCTGTTGGCGAGTGCCTGCAAAGGCTGGTTTATTGGGGCATCCGCGCCGCCAATGACTTTGTCGCCCGGCTCGACCAGATAAACATTTTGTGTGAATTCGTTTTTTTCGATTGCGTTTGCCATAATTTTCCTTAAGCTGCGCCAAAGTTGTATTCGCCATTAAATTCGATTTCGCCGTTCCAATAGATGGCGTTACTCCGGTAATCCATCTCAACCAAGCGGCAACGGAGCGGCGCGATTTGCTCTAGCCATTTCTTTATCTTTTCGGCCTCGCTGTTTGTAATCGGACGGCTTAGTTTGATTTTGTATTCGGCCCAGTCGCCTTCTTGGCCACCGAAAACGAATGTCCCGTCAAAATAGGCGGTTCCATCCCAATACAGACTGCCGTAGTTTTCAATTATCTCGATGTCGCCATATCCTAAATCTTTGAATAATTGTCGTATTACGGACGGCGTCCCTTTTCTTTCGTGGATTTTGATGTATTCGGCGACAATTCGCCGACGGGCGGCTTCGGTTTCGGCAATATCCCAGCCTTCATCGCTGCCGATTGAGTTTTCCCAAGCCAGCCAAGGCAGCCATTCTGGTGGGCAGTCAACTGGGCGGCGGGTTCGTGCGATTTCATTCAAGTCAAATAATTGCGCCAGTTCCGCTGATGTCAGTTTTGATAGCGCGTGTTGCAATTCGGTGCTGCTGCTTGGTTTTATGCTTTCTGTCATGTCATATTCTCCAAGCTGATTTCGCTGATTTCGATGTATTCTCCGTCGCTACAATTTATGTCTTCTAACGGTGATGCCATTTCGATTTTTTTAACGCCGTCGGTATCCAGCGCACCGATGATTTTTGACAATGCGATGCTTGCACCTAATCTGCTATTTTTTTCCAGCATTTTTTTTAAGTCATCAAGCTGCTTGTCTTTTACCAATGTCAAATCCGGACCCGATTCGTATCTAATCCTTGCGGTAATTCTGATCGCCTTCGGGCGACCGGCTTTAACTTTTACGGTATCGCATAAGGGGCGGCGGGTCTCCGCGCTCAAATAATCCTGCGCAGCCTGCAAAATTTCAGCTGATGGCACGCCGTCCGCCGCCTTGATAAAGACGCAGACCGTACCTGCAACCTCTCGGACGGCTCGCGCGTCGATGATTTTCGGATGGGCGTCTAATGCATGGGCTTCGTAGGCGGCACGCGGACCGGCGGCGGCGAGTTTTTCCGGGTAAAGTTGCACGCGGCGGCGCAGGTCGTCGTCGGTTTCGTAAAGCGCTTCGACGGGAGGCAGGGCAGTTGGGTCGGCTTGGCGCACTATTTTTCTTGTTATCCCCTTCGCGGCGGCAAGGTGGTCTAAATCGCTACCTTGGGCAAATGCCAGCAGCGTCGATGCTGCCGCTTGGTTGATGCGCTGCCGAAGTATCATTTCTTGGTAGGCTTGCTGTTGCAGGTCTATTGTCAGCGGCTCTGATTCCAGCGACAGGGTTGCTGCAATGGTTTCTCGGACGGATGATGGGACAAGCTCAAGCAGTGCTGTTTTTTTGCGCTCGAAAATCGTTTCAAAATCTAATTCTTCGATGACTTTCGGAGCGGGAAGGCGGGTTAAATCGATTTCGGCCATTGTCTTTACTCTATTTTGAATATTTGCTCTGTCCCATCTTCAAGGGCGGTATGTATGGCTACTTTCAGACGACCTTCAGCGGCGGCCTGTACGTCAAATTGGATTTGGCTGATTTTGATTCGTGGCTCCCATGTTGCGATGGCAGTTACTATTGCTTGATGGCTTACGGCAATAACGGCAGGGGTCATCGGCATATCTATCAATTCAGGGAGCAGGCTGCCGTAATCTTCTCGCATTACACGGGTTCCGATGCGGGTGAAGAGAATGTTTTTGATTGATTGGGCAATGTGTGTTTTTAATCCGATCAAGCGTCCTGTTTTGTCGTCGGTCATTGCGGCTGTCCTGTCGTTCCGCCACTGTCTCCCTTATGGGTATGGGTGGTCAGGTTTATTCCGTTGCTGATGATGCTGCCCGATTGTTGACGAATTGTTCCGTTAATAACGGCTGCCGTTCCACCTTCGCCCCCGTTGCCTGACATACCGCCTTGGTATGTGAGCAGCCCTTTCACATTTAGCGCGCCTTCAATATCGGTTACTGGGCTATCAATAGTCAGATGTTTTGTGTGTACCGTTGCAGATTTTTCGGCAGTTATGTCTGCGGTTTGTATTCCGCTGATTTTTAAATGGCGGCGAACGTGGTCGTAGTTGAATTCCGCACCATCTGGGAACCTGACGACGGTTTCATTTGGGTTTTGTGATGGTGCTGGGTATTGGGTGCTGTCGATACCACATAAGACGGTACCGTTTTCTGTTTCACCGCTTGGCGATAAGATGAGGCAGGCTTCGCCGATGCTTGGCAAACGCCAAATTGATACGCCACCGGCAGCAGGGGTCTGATATTTGAGCCAGTCCGTCAATAATCCGCCATGTTGTACTCGGATACGGTTTGACACTGGGTCAACCTCTTGCACGGTGCCAATTTTTATAAGGTTTTCTAATTGACGGGCTGTCATGGGATTATGCTGTCTCCGATTTTTATATTTTCTGCTGCCGCCTTACTGGCAAACATGGCTCTTCTTGCAAACCTCCAGCCATTTTCGTTTTGCAATTCGAGATCAACGAACCACAATCCGCAGAAAAATAATGGTCGGCTTTTGATTTTCAGTATGGTGCAAGGTTCTTTAAACATGATGCCTTATCAAATTTGGAAAAGCCGCCGTTGATGGGCGCAACGGCGGCTTTTTGGTAGTGCCGTCTTTCCGGCTGTCATGCTTACAACTTTCCAAGGAGTATCACTTCAGATGACAGGCTTATTTTACAAGTCCCAAAAATACGGGCAAGCGACGGCTGTTCTGTGTGTGTTTTTTAAGTTTCGATACGGCAAAATGTAAAAGGTCGTCTGAATTGTTATCAGGCGACCTCTTTTCGTTTTAGATGTTTTATTTGTTATCTAATATGTTACTTTTCTATTTTGAAAAATATTTTGTTTTTAAATCATGATGTTTTTATTTAATCTTAATCCCTTCCTCTCTGCCAGATTTTAAAAAGCCCGTCTTAATCAAGACGGGCTTTTTTCTTGCCTTCAATTCAGGCGGCAAGCTGCTTCAGTCTCTCTTTTAAAAAGAAATTACTTTTATTCTCAATTTGTTATACGTTTTGTTTCCATCTATACAAATCAGTTTTGCAGGTGTATCCTTCACTCCGTTATATACATTCATAAAAAATCCATCTTTAAAAAGGTCGTCTGAATACGCCGACCTGACACAAATCCAAGGATACTGCCATGACTGATTTTACCGTATGGGAAACCGCGCCGTTTGGTGCAACCATCGACCATATCCTGCAACGCTACCATGATGTGCACCGCGGGCAATTTGAAGAGCTGGTTCCGTTGGCTCAAAAAGTCGCGGAAGTTCATGCCGACAGTTTTCCGGTTGAAGTGCCGGAGTTGCTTGCCTATATGCAAAACGAACTGTTGATGCATATGATGAAGGAAGAGCGAATGCTGTTTCCAATGATCAAACAAGGCGTCGGCCGCGGAGCGGCAATGCCGATTAATGTAATGATGCACGAGCATGAGGAACACGACCAAGCCGTAGCCAAGCTGCTTGAGTTGACTAATAATCTGACCGTTCCCGAAAACGCTTGCGGAAGTTGGACGCGCCTGTATACATTGGCACGCGAAATGGTGGACGATTTGACCAACCATATCCATTTGGAAAATGAAATCCTGTTCCCGCGCGTATTGGCTTCTTAAAAATAAAGCTGGTCCAAAGGTCGTCTGAAAATTGTTTTTCAGACGACCTTAATGTTTTGCCAGTATGCAAAGAGGCTGTTTTCTGTTAGAAGAAATTACCATTTCCCTGTCAAACCGATGCGTAGGGTACGGCCCGGGGCGGGCATATAGGAGCGGCTCATGGGGTCGAGGTAATAGCGGTCGGTCAGGTTGCTGCCCGTTAGCTCTGCGCTGAAATGTTTGTTGAATTTGTAACGCACATAGGCATCCACGACAGTAACGGGCTGCCAGTTGGCGTTGCCGTTGTCGCTGTTGAAAGCTTTGCTGTTTGCGCCGTCACGTTGCAGGTAGTATTCGCGCCAGCGGGCGGACGGCTGTTGTTTGTCTTCAACGCGGCTGTGGAAGGTCAGGCGCGAACCGATTTCGAGTTTTTCGTTTAGGAACCTGCCGCCGAGGTTGGCAACGACCGACCAGCGCGGCTGGATGCGGTTGATCAGCCAACCGCTGGCGAAACCGCCGTTTTGACAGTAAGGTACGGGGAAGGTGCGGCCGTGCGAGACGTATTGGTCTACATCATATTGCTGCTCGATGGCGCGGCGGTCGCAGACTTCGTTTTTCATGTTGCGCACGACGGAAAGGTCGCCGAATACTCTGCCGTTGTCGAAGCGGGTTTGGAGTTCCAGTCCGCTGATGACTTGTTTGTCGTAATTGCTGATTTGCCAGGTGGCATAGTTGCGGTCGATGACGTTGTGGGTTTTGTTGTGGAAGTAGGTCAGCCGCACGTCCGCGTAACGCATTTTGGGCAGCAGGCGGGTGAAGTCGTGGCTGAGGGAGATTTCCCAGTTTTTGGCATGTTCGGGTTTGAGCGGGTTCAGGAGTCTGCCAAACGGGACGCTGAAACCTTTGGCGATGCTGTGGTTGCCGAAGCCGAATGTGCCTTCATACATGCTGGGGAAGCGTTTGAATTCGGTATAACGGGCGAACAGGCGGGTGTTGTCGCCGAGCTGGACGGTGGCGGAGAACATGGGAGCGAAGGCATGGCCGCGTTTGTTCCACATTTTGCGCAGTTCTTCTTCGGTCAGATGCCGGTATTCGATAGCGGGATTGTTGACATCGGTTGTTACGGCGGCAGCATAACGTTTTTCAACTTTGCCTGTGGCAGGGTTGATGCCGGTTTCATTTAAGAAATTGAGTGCGCCTGTCCGGACGGGGTTTTCTTCGGGATGCGAACGCCGCCAGTAGATACAGTTTCCATTTGCTTCGTTTTCGGTGCAGTTGGGTATTGATTTCCAGCCGCTGCTTAGATCTTCCGCTTCCATAAAACGGTTGCGCAGCTCTGTCAGTTTTTCGGGTTCTTCCGGAAGTTGGGGGTGATTATCTTGCCAGCGTTGTGTTTCTTCGGGTCGGTTATCTAATGCCCAGAGATATTCGGGAACGGGCAGGCTGTTTATCCAATTCCAAAAACGCTTGTCGTAGGCATCATATTCGGCTTTCGCCCGTATGGTCGCAGGGTCTTGGTCGTAAGCTTTTTGCGCGGCGTGATATTGGTCGGACAATTCTCGGTAGGCTCGGTATTCTTCAGGCGTGGCAAGCCGGCTCTGCAGATAGACGAAATCCCTGCTGTTGTCCGACAGTACGTCGAATTTGTTTTCTCTCTCCAACCATGTGCGATTTTTGTCGATGTATTCTCGGAGGAAGTTGTCGGTTTGGTGGTAGTCGGTGTAGCGGCCGCCTGCGTTCAGAGTCAGCCAGGAAGTGGGCTGATATTTGAAGTTGAAGCCAAGGTTCCATTCGTCGCGTTTGCCTTTACGCGGCATGGTCAGGGCGAAGTTGGAATTTAAGGTGGTCTCAGGGTCTTCCCAGAACAATTTTTGGGATTCTTCTTCGGGCAATGCAAGTATCCAACTGGTATCGCTGCTGCCTTTGAGTTTTTCGCGCTGGTAGTCGCCCATCAGGGTCAGTTCCAATTTATCGGATAATTTCATTTTATTGGACAGGTTGATGCCCAGGCGGTTGTTTTTGGCGCGGTAGGCGGCGGCATTAAAAACGTTGAAACGGTTGTTGGTATTGGGCGGCAGTTTGTCCCATTCGGGTTCTTTACCTTTGTAATACCAGTCTTCGGCGTATTTTTCGTTGAATATTTTGTCGAGAAACAGGGTGGATGCGGGATAGCCGCCGGTGGAATTGGTTTGCGAATTGTTAAACGTCCCCCAAATCCCCGCCTTCAAATCTATCCAGCGGTTGTTTTCGGGTTTCCATGTGTAGTCGAGGTTGACGGCGGTCTGTTTCACCCATGCCTGCGGCCATTCTGCCATCAGCGTGCCTTTGGTGAGCTTGCTCATGTCGGTTTGGGCGGAACCGTCCGGTTTGAGCATGCTGCCGCCGATGTTGCCGAACAGGATGCTGTACGGCATGATTTCGCCGAAACGGGCGTGGGTGCGGCGTATGCCGAGCTGTATTTTTTGATTGTCGGGCAATTTGAGCGTGCCTTTTGCCAGCCACGAACGCATATTTAGGGAGGTGTTGGCCACTTCGCCGGACGGATGGTAATACGAACCGATGTTGGCGGTATATTCCTGGATATCCGTAACTTTTTTAGTAAATTCTTCCTCGGTCATAGAGCTGGCATTGGGGAGGTAGCCGTAGCGTTCCGCCCCCTTGCTGCCGGTAAAATAATTGCCTTTGTCCCGCCATGCGTAGGCAATCAAGCCATCAAACACTTCGCCGCGCATACCGGCAGAAATGCGGAACGCGTTGTCTTTAAACAATTTGCCACGCCCGCCGAAACGCTGTTTCTGGCGGTCACTGTCGTCCAGCATAATCGCCCAGTCCATACGGTCGAAGGAGTAGGGACTCGGGTAGCGGCGGTAGTCTTTGTTCCATGATGCAGCATGGGCGTATTCGCGCTGTTTGATGCTGTTGTTGCCGGTTTCCATTTTGACTTCCATGCCGAATTTTTGGTCTTTCGGCACAACGTCATCAATTTCCAGCGTTTTCATGCTGACCGAGCCGCCTATACCGGTGCGGATGTCACGGTTTGTCGATGCGCCTTTTTCCACATACACGCTGCTGACGAGATTCGGGTCGATGTAGTTGCGGTTGGATACGCCTTCAAAACCGCGCCATACGCTGATGGCTTGTTCCGTACCGTCTAACGTTACCGGCACTTTGCCTTCGCCTTGAATGCCGCGTATGTTGGGGTCGAGCGCGCCGCTGTTGCGCGCGTCGCCGCTGTAAACTCCCGCCATGCCGCCGATTAAATCGGCTACGCTGCTGCCGCGGTAGGTTTCGATTTCCTGCTTGCCTTTGTACATATTGCTGATGTCACGGCTGTAGACTTGGGTGTAGCCGCTTTTATCCCGGTTGCGATGGGCTTTGACGGTAATGGTATCCATCTGCACGCTTTGGGTGGGGGTAGTATTTTCCGCCCATAACGGCGTATGCCACAGCATACTCAAGAATAAAACCAATATTTTGGGCGTAGAGGGGAATTCGACGGATTTGACAGGTTTCATGATGGATTTTCCTTTGTTCGCAACAGCTTGAAAATAGGCGAAATCTGAAATGCTTCCAGATGGCATCGGAAAATAAAACGCGAACCGAATGTAATGGGGTTGCAGCCAATTGATTAAACGGTTTGTTCGGACCGTTAATATGGATGCGCTTGCTTCACGAAAGGGAAGGGCATTTTGATAAAACAAAGGAAAATATCCGTAGGTTACCGATTGTGTGGAAAGGAACGGCGGAAAAAATGCTTTGTTTCTTTAGAGCTGCAAAATAACATAAATTGATTATGATTACTATTTATATAACAATTTTAACTAAAACCCGATAATGTGTAAACAGATGCCAAACAATACAACTTTGGCATTTGGGTACCTCGGAAAATCATATTTTTGAGTTTGGACGGGCAAGGGTTGTATTGGATTTCGTAAAAAGTTTGCTGAGTTTGAAGTTGATTGAATGATGGCTTGAAGTTGATTTGCCGACATAGAAAGGTCGTCTGAAAATCCCGATTTCAGGTTTTCAGACGACCTTTGGTATGGGGCGGTCAAGGCAGTTTGGGTCTGACTTTGACGCTCAAGGGCAAGTGGTCGGAGAGGCGTTGCCAGTTTTTGCCGTTGTGGATTTGGGAGTCTAGGATTTCCAAGTTGCGGGTATAGACGCGGTCGAGGCTGAGGACGGGCAGGCGGGCGGGGAAGGTTTTGGGGCGTTTGCCGTTGCTGTCCACGAATACTTCGTTCAAGTTCAAGGCGTTGCCTAAGGACAGGGCGGATTTTTGCCGCCAGTCGTTGAAGTCGCCGGCGAGAATCAGCGGGCTTTGCGGGTCGATGTGATGCACGACGTATTCGAAGATGGCGCGGTATTGTTTGGCGCGGTCGGGTTCACGCAGGTTGAGGTGGGCGCACAGGCAGACGAGCGGGGTTTCCCAGCCTTCAGGCAGGACTTCGCAATGGAGTACGCCGCGCTGTTCGAGTTTGTTGACGCTGATGTTGAGGTTGTGGCGGGTTTCCAGCGGCAGGCGGCTGAGGATGGCGTTGCCGTGGTGGCGTTGCGGGTAAACGGCGTTTTTGCCGTAGCTGCGGTTGTAGGAGAGGCGGTCGCCGAGGATGTCGTAATGCGGTTTTTCGGGAAAATCGGGCAGCCTGCTGCTGCGGGTCAGGTGTTGACCTTGCACTTCCTGTAAAAACAGGACATCCGAGCCTATGCCGCGCAGCTCTTCCGCCATGCTGTCCACTTGGACTTTGCGGTTGAGCGCGGACATGCCTTTGTGCATATTGTATGAGGTGATGGTAATCGGGCGGGGGGACATGATGTGTAACCGTAGTGTGTGAGTAGTTTGTCGTTGTATTAATAGTATAACACTGCAAGTGTTTGGTTTCAGTAAAGATTTGATGGTTGAACGGCTGCTTGAAGGTAAAACGTCGTCTGAAAGGTTTCAGACGACGTTTGAGGGGGAAACGCGCAGAAAACGATTTATTTTATGAACTCGTCCATGCCGTCTTCACAGCGGATTTTTTGTTCAGACAGCGTGGCTTTGAGCAGGGCGTCGTTTTGCGGCAGGGCGTCGCGTTCGGCTTCGTGGTGCCAGAGGTGGTAGGCGATGCCGGCGAATTTGAGGTTGTGGCGTTTCATGCCGTTATGGAAGAGGCGGGCGACGAACTCGCTGTCTTCGCGTCCCCAGCCGACAAAGCGGTTGTCGAAGCCGTTGACGGCCAGCGCATCGCTGCGGAAAAAGCCCATATTGCAGGTTTTGATGCCCTTGTGTTTGCGGCTGCTTTGTCTGCCGATCAGGGTGGACAGGCTGCGGCAGCGCAGGGCGGAGAGGCGTTTTTCTATGCCTTGGCTGAACGCGGACAAATCGGGCAATTCGCCGGAATCTAAAATTTCCTGGGTGCGGCTTTGGGTCAGGATAACGCGCGAACCCTGTATCAGCCTGCCTTTGCGTGCGAGCTTGAGGTGGTCGGCGATGAAGGACGGGTCGAGTATCATGTCGCCGTCGATAAGGATGATGTAGTCGCTTTTTGCCTGCGCCAGCGCGCGGTTGCGCGATTCGGCGGCGCGGAAGCCGTCGTCCGGCCGCCAAGAATGTTTGACGGGGATGTCGGTGTGGCTGCGGATGAACTCGACAACTTCGGCAGTGTCTTGGCGTGAACCGTCGTCGGCGACGATGATTTCGTCGGGCAGGCGGGTTTGCGCGAGTGCGGATTTCAAAACCAGCTCCAGCGCGTCGGGACGGTTGTAGGTGGTTACAATCAGGGTGACGCTGATATTGCGGTTGCGCTCGTAAAGTTTGACATATTTGTAGTACGAACCTTGGGCATTGGCGATGGAAATGGTCAAGCCGTCCGCGCCGTAGGCGAAGCCGCGTTTGAGCAGGTAGTTTTTGACAAACGATACGCTGCCGTGCAACAGGGCTTTGAAGGGCGAGCTGTCTTTTTTGTAGCGGTTTTCTTCGGCGTAGAGCGAGCTGTATTGCTGCATTTTTTGAATCAGCCCTTCGGCATTTTCGAAGGAATAGTGTTTCAGACGACCTTCGAGCGGACGGACGTTTGCATCGGGCGGCAAAATCAGCGATTCATGCACCTGACGGTCGGAAAAACGGGTAAAACGGCGGTGGTAAAGGCGCGGGATAATGTCGGGATACCAGCCGCAGGCTTTGATCAGGCGGCCGTTGTAGTGGTTCAGGCGCGAGAGCGAGAAGATGTTTTGTTCTTTGTTTTCCGCCACGGCTTTGCGGATGGCGGCAATCAGTTCTCCGTCTGCCACTTCGTCGCTGTCTATGCTGAAGATCCAATTGTTTTGCGCGAGGCGGGCGGCAAGGTTTTTCATCGGGCCGAAGCCGATGAAGTCGTATTTGTAATAACTGACGTTGGTGAAGCGTTCGGCGATTTCAAAGGTGCGGTCGGTCGAGCCGTTGTCGAGCAGCAAAACTTCGTCGAAGTCTTGAAGCGCGGTCAAGACTTCGTGCAGATAGCGTTCCGAGTTTTTGACCAACATGGCTGCTGTGGCGGGAATTTTCGGGTTCATGATGAGGTCGTCTGAAAAGGGGTCGTCTGAAAAATCAAAATCGGGAAATCAAGGCAGTTCGGCAATGGCGGCGGTCAGTTCTTCGTGGCAAGCGTGTATTTTAACCGATATACCGCTACAATACGCATTTCCTTTTTTCAGACGACCTTCTCCGATATGCAGCTTATCCTTGCTCCTATGCAGGGGCTGGTGGACGATGTGATGCGCGATTTGCTGACCCGTATCGGCGGCTACGACGAATGCGTCAGCGAGTTCGTCCGCATTACCCACACCGTCCATTCCCGTTCCACCTGGCTCAAATACGCCCCCGAAATCGCCAACGGCAACAAGACCCCCGCCGGCACGCCCTGTGCCGTCCAGCTTTTGGGCAGCGATGCCGACAATATGGCGGTCAACGCCTTGGAAGCCGTCCGTTTCGGCGCGGACAAAATCGACCTCAATTTCGGTTGTCCCGCGCCGACGGTCAACAAACACAAAGGCGGCGCGGTCCTGCTCAAAGAGCCGGACCTCATCCACCATATCGTCAAAACCCTGCGCCAACGCCTGCCCGAACACATCCCGCTCACAGGCAAAATGCGGCTCGGCTACGAAGACAAAAGCCTCGCGCTCGAATGCGCCGCCGCCATCGCCGAAGGCGGAGCCTGCGCCCTGACCGTACACGCCCGCACCAAAGTCGAAGGCTACGAACCGCCCGCGCATTGGGAATGGATACGCAAAATCCGCGAACACGTCGCCATCCCCGTAACCGCCAACGGCGACGTGTTCAGCCTCAAAGACTATATCGGCATTAAAGAGATGACGGGCTGCAACAGCGTCATGCTCGGCCGCGGCGCCGTCATCCGCCCCGATTTGGCGCGCCAAATCAAACAATACGAAAACGGCGAAGCCGTCCGCGATACCGATTTCGCCGAAGTTTCGGTGTGGATAAACCAATTTTTCCATTTGTGTCTCGCCAAAGAAGCGAACAACAAATACCCCGTCGCCCGCCTGAAACAATGGCTGGGCATGATGAAGAAAGAATTTGGAGAAGCGCAGGAATTGTTTGACGCGGTAAGGGCGGTCAAAGACGCGGAGGAAGTCGCGCGGATTTTGGCTGCGTTTGAAGACAAGATGAATGCCTGATAATGATGAGGTCGTCTGAAACCAGATTTTCAGACGACCTTTTTGTATGAAACATCAGAATTTGTCATCAGGTCAGCGCGTGCTTTGTAGGATGCTTGCATCGACGTCCTGAATATTGCGATAGCCGGTAAACGCCATGGATATGTCCATTTCCTTATACAGGATTTCCAGCGCGCGGGTAACGCCTTCTTCGCCGTATGCGCCCAAGCCGTAGAGGAACGCGCGGCCTATCATCGTGCCTTTCGCGCCCAAAGCCCATGCTTTGAGGATGTCCTGACCGCTGCGGATACCACTGTCCATCCAGACTTCGATGTCGCTGCCGACTGCGCTGACGATGTCGGGCAAGGCTTTGATGGCGGATATGGTGTCGTCAAGCTGGCGGCCGCCGTGGTTGGAAACGACCAATGCGTCCGCGCCGCTTTTCGCTGCTTTTTCCGCATCTTCAGGTTCCATAATGCCTTTGATAATCAGCTTGCCGCCCCATAAGTCTTTAATGCGGGCGACGTCGTCCCAGCTCAGGCGCGGGTCGAATTGTTCGGAAGTCCATGAAGACAGCGAAGACAAATCGCCGACATTTTTAGCGTGTCCGACAATATTGCGGAACGTGCGGCGTTCCGTGTTCAGCATTTTCATGCACCATTCGGGCTTGGTCGCCAGATTGATTAAATTGGCGATGGTCGGTTTCGGCGGTGCGGACAGACCGTTTTTGATGTCTTTGTGGCGTTGGCCCAAAACCTGCAAATCGGCGGTTAACACCAACGCCGAACATTTGGCATCCTTCGCACGCTTAATCAGGTTTTCCATAAACTCGCGGTCGCGCATCACATAAAGCTGAAACCAAAACGGCGCGCTGGTGTTCTCGGCAACATCTTCAATCGAGCAGATGGACATGGTGGACAGCGTAAAAGGAATGCCGAACTTCTCCGCCGCCCGCGCCGCCAAGATTTCGCCGTCGGCGTGCGCCATACCGGTAAAGCCCGTCGGCGCAATCGCCACCGGCATTTTCACATCCTGACCGATCATTTTGGTTTCCAAGCTTCTGCCTTCCATATTGACCAATACCTTTTGTCGGAAGCGGATGTCTTTGAAATCCGAAGTGTTTTCGCGGTAGGTAGTTTCCGTCCAAGAACCTGAATCGATGTAATCGTAAAACATGCGCGGCATCTTGCGCTTGGCGACAAGGCGCAGGTCTTCGATACAGGTCATTTTGCTCAAATCGCGTTTCATTGTTGATTGCCTCTGTTAAGGGGTTGCTTATGGCTTGGGTCGTCTGAAACGGGTAGGGCGGTTTCAGACGACCTTTTGCAATACCATAATGATTTAGTATGAATTAGATAATCTATATCAATCGCAATTATAAAGCAAATGGTTTTAACCCCGCCTAAAGCAGGGTAATAGCACTTTTCAGACGACCTCGGATTCAAGTTTCAGATAAAAAAAGAGAAATCTTCAGGCAGATAAAAATCCATTCGCCCAGCCATTTAAACAAACAATCGGAAGACGCCCGAATATACTTGACTGAATCACTCAGATATTAGACAATCGCACCACTATAAAAAAGCCGACACAGGCACCTACCATGAGACTGACCACAAAAGGGCGTTTTGCCGTTACCGCCATGATCGATTTGGCGATGAACGCGCAAACCGGCGCTGTCAAACTCAGCGCCATCAGCGAACGCCAAAGCATTTCGCTTTCCTATCTCGAACAACTATTCAGCAAACTGCGGCGCGCCGGGCTGGTCGAAAGCCTGCGCGGCCCCGGCGGCGGCTACATCCTCGCCGCCCCTCCCGCACAAATCAATATCGCCCAAATCATTTCCGCCGCCGAAGACAAGCTGGACGCCACCCAATGCAGCAGCAAAGCCAACTGCCACCACGGTGCGCCTTGCCTGACGCACGACCTTTGGGAAAACCTGAACAAAACCATCAACGATTACCTCAGCAGCGTTACCCTGCAAAGCATCATCGAACAGAAAAATAGCGATGACGGCAGCCAAGTCATCCAATTTACACATATCCATTAAGTACATTACAGAAAAAGAAAGAGCAAACCATGACCGTCAAAACCCCCGTTTATCTCGACTACGCCGCCACCACCCCCGTTGACAAACGCGTTGCCGAAAAAATGACTCCCTACTTAACCGAAACCTTCGGCAACCCCGCTTCCAACAGCCATGCATTCGGTTGGGAAGCGGAAGAAGCCGTCGAAAAAGCCCGCGCCGACATCGCCGCCCTGATTAACGCCGATCCCAAAGAAATCGTCTTCACCAGCGGCGCGACCGAGTCCGACAACCTCGCCATCAAAGGCGCGGCAAACTTCTACAAAACCAAAGGCAAACACCTCATTACCGTCAAAACCGAACACAAAGCCGTGCTCGATACCATGCGCGAACTCGAACGCCAAGGTTTTGAAGTCACCTACCTCGGCGTGCAGGAAAACGGCCTGATTGATTTGGAAGAACTCAAAGCCGCCATCCGCGACGACACCATCCTGATTTCCGTAATGTGGGTGAACAACGAAATCGGCGTAGTGCAAGACATTCCCGCCATCGGCGAAATTTGCCGCGAACGCAAAATTATCTTCCATGTCGATGCCGCCCAAGCCTGCGGTAAAGTGCCTGTTGACGTTGAAGCCGCTAAAATCGACCTGTTGTCCATGTCCGGCCACAAAGTGTACGGCCCCAAAGGCATCGGCGCACTGTACGTCCGCCGCAAACCCCGCGTCCGCCTCGAAGCCCAAATGCACGGCGGAGGCCACGAACGCGGCTTCCGCAGCGGCACCTTGCCGACCCACCAAATCGTCGGCATGGGCGAAGCCTTCCGCATCGCCAAAGAAGAACTCGAGCAAGACATGGCGCACTACCGCAAACTGCGCGACATCTTCCTCAAAGGCATCGAAGGCATCGAAGAAGTCTATATCAACGGCGACCTCGAACACCGCGCCCCGAACAACCTGAACGTCAGCTTCAACTTCGTCGAAGGCGAAAGCCTGATTATGGCAGTGAAAGAACTCGCCGTATCCAGCGGCTCCGCCTGCACCTCCGCCTCGCTCGAACCCAGCTACGTCCTGCGCGCGCTCGGCCGCAACGACGAACTGGCGCACTCATCCCTGCGCATCACCTTCGGCCGCATGACCACCGAAGAAGAAGTGCAGTTTGCAGCAGAACTGATCAAATCCAAAATCGGCAAACTGCGCGAACTGTCGCCGCTGTGGGAAATGTTCAAAGACGGGATTGATTTGAACTCGATTGAATGGGCGGCGCATTAAATTGGCTTGTAAATAGAGCAATGAAACGTGAACACAGGTGTTCACGTTTCGAAGCCATATAACTTATGAAATATATGGAAAAAAATTTACGGTTTCAACGCAAAAATGCTTCTTCCAATGCATCCGTAGGTAGAGAATTTGAAGTCTGGGCTGAACAATATTTTGCTCAAGCAGAAGGATTAGATTTAACGAGAAACTTCAAATTAAGTATTGGTGCGGGAGAAGTAAAAAAAGAACATAATTTTGATTTGGGCTGTGATTACGATGCTAAAAAAATACTAGTTGAATGCAAATCACATACATGGACGGATAGTGGTAAGGTACCAAGTGCAAAACTGACTGTTTGGAATGAGGCAATGTTATATTTTTTACTTGCTCCAAGTGAATATCGAAAAATAATGTTTGTGCAAAAAGATTTTAATTCCAAACTTAAAAAAACTTTAGCCCAGTATTATCTACAGCGGTATTCTCATCTTATCCCTGAAGATGTTGAACTTTGGGAATATGATGTAGTTAGTCATAAACCAACTAGATTGCGCTAAATACCCAATCTATATTTACATCTTAAAAGTAAAAATGCAGCAAATGTGGGGAAGCCCAACAAATCCGTTAAACCACCCGAAACGTTAGGTTTGGCAACTTAACCCGCATATTAAAAACAAAAAAGGTCGTCTGAAAACCCTAAAAGACCTTTTCAGACGACCTAAAAGCCACCACATTAAAATCTAGGATACGAAACCATGAACGAACAAGAACTTGACCTCGATAATCTCGACAACCTGCTTGAAGATTTTGACGGCGTTACCGTGGAAGGCGGCGTCGATTCGGAAAACGATGACGGCTGCGAAGGCGGCGCGTGCAAAATTTGAATTTCAGGTCGTCTGAAAAACGGCAAACAAACCACTTAAACCATCAAAAAACATTAAGGAAACCACATCATGGCATACAGCGATAAAGTAATCGATCACTACGAAAACCCCCGCAATGTCGGTACTTTCGATAAAAACGACGAGTCTGTCGGCACCGGTATGGTCGGCGCGCCTGCTTGCGGCGACGTTATGCGCCTGCAAATCAAAGTCAACGACGAAGGCATCATCGAAGACGCTAAATTCAAAACTTACGGCTGCGGATCCGCCATCGCTTCGTCCAGCCTGATTACCGAGTGGGTCAAAGGCAAAAGCCTGGATGACGCGCTGGCAATCAAAAACAGCGAAATCGCCGAAGAACTGGAACTGCCGCCGGTAAAAATCCACTGCTCCATCTTGGCTGAAGATGCGGTAAAAGCGGCTGTTGCCGACTATCGCAAACGTCAGGAAAACAAATAATCCGATTAGTGGGTGCTTTGTCGGCAGGCATTCATAGGATTTCTGAAAGTCTTAGAGTTTTCAGGAAAAGCAAACCCGACGGTTTGTTCCCCTCTTAAACAGACAGGGTGAATTGAGGACACAGAAACTTAATCGTTTTGAAGTTGTCGCCAAATTTGGGACTGCCTGCCAATCTATCCCCTCTCCCCGCGGGAGAGGGTTGGGGAGAGGGCGATAAGCCACAGGCTTATATTTAGTCGATATCCCTGCAAAATCAAAAGAGGCGGCATGCCTTTTCTCGTGAAGAAGAGGGTAAGGACACAGAAACTTAATCCTTTTGAAGTTGTCGCCAAATTTGGGACTGCCTGC
>NZ_KV821492.1:0-4045 GCF_001815675.1 Neisseria sp. HMSC065D04 | reverse complement strand
CCTCTCCCCGTGGGAGAGGGTTAGGGAGAGGGCGATAAGCCGTAGGCTTATATTTGTCGATATGCCTGCAAAATCGAAGGAGACGATATGCCTTTTACCGATGAAGAAGCCCAATCCCTGCTTGCCGTCAAAGGCATAGGCAAAACCATATTGCAGCGTTTGCAGCAAATGGGTTTGGATGATGTTGCCACGCTGGCGGCAGCGGATTTGGACGATGTTTTGGAACAGGGCGCGAAATTGACCGGCTCGACCTGTTGGAAAAACAGTCCGCAGGCCCGTGCAGCCATGCAGGCTGCTGTTGCTTGGGCGCAGCAGCGACAGGCAACGGAAAATTGAACAAGGTTAGATAAATGGGTAAATGCGGTATCGCGAAAATACTGTTTTACGCATATAGTTTGATACTGCTGGTCGGATATGCTTTATTTGCGGTGGTGAATTACTATCCTCCTGCACAAAGCATTGTTTTAAAGGAAGGTGCACGGGTAAAATTATCCTATGTTGCGCTCCAAAACGGTCAACCGCCCCTTATCACGATTGAGCGTGAATCCGGGCAGGCGAAACTGCATGCGGCAAGTGTGGAACCCTCGCCTAACGACATTACTTATCAAGTCTATACGCCACAAAGCACAAGCAAAAGCGCAGCACATGCGCGGCGGCGGATAGATATCCGCTGTTTGGAATGTGCGGATACGCCGATTGGGTTAAACCATATCGAAGTGGAAATCTTGTCTTTGCGTCCTGAGATACGGGGCGAAACTGCACGGGTATATTTAGCCTCTCGGACCTGGTTGGATTCTGCATTCCGTACGCCGCTTAACCGTGATTGGACAGGCAGTATTTATGGCTGGATCAGTCTGTTAGCACTCTTCCCTGTTTGGCTGGGTGTTTGGTTGATTTGGGCTGTGTTGCTGTATCGTCAGCGGCACCGCAGGTTGCCAAAAAGTTAACTCAAGTTTCAGACGACCTAAAAACAAGTATTTTCAATCTATATAAAAAGGACAAATATTTTGATTACCATCACAGAAAATGCAGCCAAATACATCAACAACTACCTGACCAAACGCGGCAAAGGCTTGGGCGTGCGCTTGGGTGTGAAAACCAGCGGCTGCTCGGGCATGGCATACAACCTTGAATTTGTCGATGAAGCGAACGAGGACGACCTGATTTTCGAAGAACACGGCGCGCGCGTTTATATCGACCCGAAAAGCTTGGTTTATCTGGACGGCACGCAAGTCGATTACACCAAAGAAGGCTTGCAGGAAGGTTTCAAATTCGAAAATCCGAATGTCAAAGACTCTTGCGGCTGTGGCGAGAGCTTCCACGTTTAAGACATAAAAACGGCGGGACAGTATCAAAACCGTCCCGCCATTTTTTCGCTTCCTGTCTGTTGTAGCTGCCTTTGCCTTTTCTTTTCCGTTCCACCTTGTGTCGGAACAAATCGGATTTCACTAAGGCTTTTAAGGCATTGTCGCGTATTTTGCCTTTATTGTGTTGCACTTTACTGCTCATATTCAGTCCTTTTGGTTAAGAATCAGCGGATTATAAGGCAAAATTAGGTTTCTGCCGAAAATTTCACATTAATTATCCCACCATGTCTCAATATTTCACACTCTTCCAGCTTGAACCCGCTTTCGATATCGACGCCGAAAACTTGGAGCAAACCTACCGCGCCTTGGCTGCCCGTTTCCATCCTGACAAATTCGCTTCAGCCTCCGCTTTCGAGCAAAAGCAGGCAGTGATGATGTCTTCCACCATCAACGATGCCTACCGTACCTTGAAAAATCCCATCGACCGCGCCGCGTATCTGCTGAAAACGTTGGGCATAGACGCCGATGCGCCGGAGCATACCTCTTTTGCCCCTGAATTTCTCATGCAGCAAATGGAATGGCGCGAAGCGCTGATGGATGCGCAAATGGCGCAAAACAACGAAGCCCTGCGCGCGTTGGATCAAGAAATCAGCCGCGAGCAAGACAAGCTGTATCAAGATTTGCGGACGGCCTTTGCCGGGAAAGACCACGAAACCGCCGCCCAATGGGTGCGCCACGGCAGGTTTTTAAACAAACTGCGCAACGAAATCGCCGCCGCGTTGCAAGATTAAATACTCAGATTTTGAGCATCTGAAAGGTCGTCTGAAAACCGGAATAAGGTTTCAGACGACCTTTTGTCGTATGGTTTTGTTGCAGATTTAGAATTTGTCGGTTGATGGCTTATTCAGATTGCGTTTGCGCCAATTCCTCCGCCGCTTTTTGAACCATGTCCGGCGTGAGTTTGTTCAGGCAGTCGGTGTGTCCCAACGGGCATTCGCGTTTGAAGCAGGGCGAGCATTCGAGGTGCAGGCTGACGATTTTGGCTTTTTGGCTCAAGGGTGGGGTGTGATCGGGGCTGGACGAGCCGTAGGCAGCGACGAGTTTGCGGTTGAGGGCGGCGGCGAGGTGCATCAGGCCGCTGTCGTTGCAGACGACGGTGTCGGCGCAGGAGAGCAGGTCAATCGCTTCGGAAAGGTTGGTTTTGCCGCAGAGGTTGGTGCAGAGGCCGTCTGAAAGGCGGTTGATTTCTTCGGCGATGTCGAAATCTTTTTGCGAACCAAAGAGCCAAACCTGCCAGCCTTCCGCCAGATAGCGGCGGCCGAGTTCGGCGAAATGGCGCGCGGGCCAGCGTTTGGCGGGGCCGTATTCCGCGCCCGGACAGAAGGCGAGAACGGGTTTGTCTGTGTCCAAGCCGTATTTGGCAAGCGCGGCGGCGCGGCTTTCGGGAGAAATGGTGAAACGCGGGTTATCGGAATGTCCGTTGAAGTCCGCCTGCGTCGGGTGGGCGAGGGCGGTATAGCGGTCAACCATCAGGGGCAGGGCGGCTTTGTCGAGTTTGCGGATGTCGTTGAGCAGCAGATAGCGCGATTCTCCGACGTAGCCGGTGCGCTGTTTGATGCCGGTGGCGAAGGCGATGAGGGCGGATTTGAGCGAGCCGGGCAGGATGATGACTTGGTCGTAACCCTGTTTGCCCAGTTCGCGCCCGATACGCCAGCGTTTTTTCAGCTCTAATGCGCCGTGTCCGAACGGATTTTCAATAACGCGGTTGATTTCGGGCATACGTTCGAATACCGCCATCGACCATTTGGGCGCGAATGCGTCTATGGTGCAGCCGGGATGGAGTTCGTGCAGGCGGCGGTAAAGCGGCTGGGTCATGACGCAGTCGCCGATCCAGCTCGGGGTGATGATAAGGATTTTTTTGGACATGGTGGTAGGGTGGGTTTGTATTGCGCGATATTGTATAGGAAACCAAGGCGCATGGGGTTGGCGAGTGCGGTTTGATGGTATTGTTGTGCAAAAGACCGAGGGGTCGTCTGAAAAGGCAGGTTGAAATCAGTGGTGTCATGTTGACTGAATAAGGGTTTTGAATAAAAATCGAACCCTTCTATAGTGGATTTAACTTTAAACCGGGACGGCGTTACCTCGCCTTAGCTCAAAGAGAACGATTCTCTAAGGTGCTGAAGCACCAAGTGAATCGGTTCCGTACTATCTGTACTGTATCTGCGGCTTTCGCCTTGTCCTGATTTAAAGTTAATCCACTATAATATCAATGGGCTTGAAAGTGCCGCTCTGAGGAGGTTTGGACGTATCGTGTTTTTTCAATTTCAAAACAAGCAACAGCGGATTTTTTCTTTATTGAGCGCGGCTGTTGTGATTGTCATCGTTATGACCTTATGGTCTTATGCTTGGGCGCAATATTTTGATTTAGGGGCGAATGAACCGAAGGAGGCGCTTGAGATGGCCGGGTTTGGTCTGTTGGTGCAATTTTTCCTATGCCTGCCTTATCTTTATTTCAAGCGATATATGCCTGCCTCTCTTTGGGCGACATCGATTCTTAATGGCGCCTATCTGTTTTTGTATTGGAGCAATTCGACGCCGCTTTGTTGTGGTGATATGGGGCAAGGCTTGATGTCTATGCTGTTTATGTTTGTTTCGGGTGTATATTTCGTTGTCTCCTGTTTGGTGATTATTGCGTGTTTGCATGCTATAGTCAATTAAAAACAAAATGGTACAATACT
>NZ_KV821491.1:0-1050 GCF_001815675.1 Neisseria sp. HMSC065D04 | reverse complement strand
CGGCGTATTCGCATTTGAAGTGCAACTTTCCATAACAGAAAAAGGCCAGTATGCGGTAGCATACGGCCTTTCCTGCAAGAAAGATTGCCATGAGCTACACACAACTGACCCAAGACGAACGATACCATATCCAATACCTGTCCCGCCACTGCACCATCGCCGAAATCGCCAAACAGCTCAACCGCCACAAAAGCACCATCAGCCGCGAAATCAAGCGGCACTACAACCAAGGGCAGCAATACAGCGCCGAAAAAGCCCAACGGCAAAGCCGGCTGACCAAACAGCGTAAGCGAAAACCCTATAAGCTCGATTCGCAGCTCATTCAGCACATCGACACCCTTATCCGCCGCAAACTCAGTCCCGAACAAGTATGCGCCTACCTGCATAAATACCACGGGATCACGCTCCATCACAGCACCGTTTACCGCTACCTCCGCCAAGACAAAAGCAACGGCGGCACGTTGTGGCAACACCTCAGAATATGCAGCAAACCCTACCGCAAACGCTACGGCAGCACATGGACCAGAGGTAAAGTGCCCAACCGCGTCGGCATAGAAAACCGACCCGCCATCGTCGACCAGAAAACCCGAATCGGCGATTGGGAGGCCGACACCATCATCGGCAAAGATCAGAAAAGCGCATTATTGACCTTGGTCGAACGCACTACCCGATACACCATCATCTGCAAATTGGATAACTTAAAGGCCGAAGATACTGCCCGGGCAGTCATTAGGGTATTAAGGGCATATAAAGCCAGAGTCCACACCATCACCATGGATAACGGCAAAGAGTTCTACCAACACACCAAAATAGCCAAAGCATTAAAGGCGGAAACCTATTTTTGCCGCCCTTACCATTCGTGGGAGAAAGGGCTGAATGAGAACACCAACGGACTCATCCGACAATATTTCCCCAAACAGACCGATTTCCGAAACATCAGCGATCGGGAGATACGCAGGGTTCAAGATGAGTTGAACCACCGGCCAAGAAAAACACTTGGCTACGAAACGCCAAGTGTTTTATTCTTGAATCTGTTCCAACCACTGATGC
>NZ_KV821490.1:55603-58848 GCF_001815675.1 Neisseria sp. HMSC065D04 | reverse complement strand
TGCACTTGAAATCCGAATCCAAGGTCGTCTGAAAAGCAGGCTTCATTTTCAGACGACCGCCGCCGAGACGGAATCTTGTTTTGATTATAGTGGATTTAACTTTAAACCAGTACGGCGTTACCTCGCCTTGTTCTGATTTAAATTTAATCCACTATATCCGGCGAAAACGTAAAAAAAGGTCGTCTGAAAACGGCTGATTCGGTTCTATATGAACCGGAATCCGTTTTCAGACGACCTTTTCGCAAGCAATCACAAAGCCGCGTCGTATCCGCCGTCTTCCACCGCGTCAATCAACGCCGCCGCATTGGTTTTCGCCGGATCAAATTCAATAACGGCATTTTTGTTTTCCAAACTGACTTCGGCTTTGGCTACGCCGTCGATACCGGTCAAAATGCGGGTAACACTTTTGACGCAACCGCCGCAAGTCATCCCGTCGATATGAAGCGTGAGGGTTTCCATAGGGTTTCCTTTCTGTGGGCAAATATCGTGAAATCCGACAAACCGCCGCAACACTTCAACGCAGACGATGCGCCCAAATGTCGAAACACAAATGCTTGTAGGATTTCATCCTAGATTGTAGAAAATATCCAAGACCGTACTGTAAACCCTCAAGAGGCAAAGTCAAGCGGGTCGTCTGAAAAAAGCCGCACGCTGCCGCCGTGCCGCAGCGGCAGGCAAATATAGTGGGATTAACTTTAAACCAGTACGGCGTTGCCTTGCCGTACTATCTGTACTGTATCTGCGGCTTCCGCCTTGTCCTGATTTAAATTTAATCCACTATAATATGCTGCCAAACAGTTGAAAAGGTTGGGTAAATGAGCGCAGCTAGAGTGAGCCGCAGGCGTAAACCCCAAAACACCGAAACTTCAAACCAAAGGTCGTCTGAAAACAAGCGTGAAGCATTTTCAGACGACCTTTCTTATGGGAAGCGGTGTGTTTTTAGGGTTTCGTTCGAGGATGGTTTCAGGGGTTGCCGAATTTTATAGTGGATTAAAATAAAAATGAGACAAGGCGGCAACGCCCGCCGTGTACGGGTAGTACATAAGGGCGTTGGCAACGCCGTATCATTGCAATTTTAATCCACTATATTGAAACTCAAAGGCTTCGTTTGAATAGGTTTGTCGGCTGTATCGGGTATCCGTATGGATGTTTCGGACCGGATTGTGTTTGGGAACGGGTATGCAGGTTTGTACGGGCGGGTGCTTGATTCGTTCGGGTCAGATTTTGGCTTCCAGCATCGGTTTTAAGGCTTCCCAAGCCTGCGGCAGTTCTGTGAAGCCGTCGGATGCCATCAGGTGTCCGCCTTGGGCGATGTGGGTGACGGGGCTTTTGAGTTTGTCCGCCATGTCCAGGGTCAGTTCGGGCGGGACGTGGGTGTCGTCGTCGGAGACGATGCAGTGTTTGGGCATTTGGATTTTGCGCAGGATGTCGAATTCGGGCGCGGCGCCTTTGATGTAGGCGTCAAGGGCGGGCAGCGGGGGCAGGGGGTCGGCGAATCCCGCCGCCAGTACCAAGCCGCCGATTTTTTCGGGTTGCTGGCGGCTGAGGAAGTGCAGAAGGGTGATGCAGCCTAGGCTGTGTCCGACTAAGAAGGTGTTTTCGTCGGGCTTGCCGATGACTTGGTCGAGGGCGAACTGCCACGAGGAAACCGTCGGCCGTTCGGGATTGGGCATTGCCAGCGAGTCGGCTTGGAAGCCTGCGGCGCGGACTTGTGCCGAGAGCCAGTCAAACCAGTTGCCGTGCGGATTGCCTTCAAAACCGTGTACGATAAAGACGCGTCGGGGCATGTCGATTACTCCTTTTCAGACGACCTGTCGGGTGTGTCGGTTTACTTATTATAACACTCATTGTTTGTTTCAGTTTTATCGTTATCCTGCGTCTGGCGGGCAAACGGGAACCGGGACGGTTGGTAAAACCGAAGGCGGAAAGGGGATGGCGCGGCTTCGGCGTCGGAATCAAACGCTCGCTTTGGGCTTGGGTGCGGGGCGTTGTTTGGTTAAAGTTCATGTGTGATTTTAGATTTGTATCAATAAAAGGTCGTCTGAAATCGGTTTCAGACGACCTTGGGCAGGGAAACATTCAGATGTAAATATTGTGAATGCCGCGGGTTTGGTCGGATTGCTCCGCTTAAAAATAACCCGCCTTTTTACGCTCTTCCATCGCTGCTTCCGACACGCGGTCGTCCATGCGCGTGGCGCTGCGCTCGGAGATGGTTGCCGCCGCGGTTTCGGCGATGATGTCTTCGGGCGTGGCGGCGGTGCTGGCTACGGGGCAGGTGCAGGAAATGTCACCAACGGTACGGAAGCGCACGTCGCGGATTTTGGAAACTTCGCCTTCGCGTTTCGGTGTCAGCGGGGTAACGGGGACGAGCAGCCCGCCGCGTTCGACGACTTCGCGTTTGTGGCTGTAATAAATCGGCGGCAGCGCGAGGTTTTCGCGGGCGATGTATTGCCAGATGTCGAGTTCCGTCCAGTTTGAAATGGGGAACACGCGCATGTTTTCGCCGCTAAAGAGCCGCGTATTGTAGAGCGACCAGAGTTCGGGACGCTGGCTTTTCGGGTCCCATTGTCCGAATTCGTCGCGGAACGAGAAAATCCGCTCTTTCGCCCGCGCTTTTTCCTCATCGCGCCGCGCGCCGCCCATCAGCGCGTCAAAGCCTTGTTCTTCAATGGTTTCCACCAATGTAACCGCCTGCGCGGCGTTGCGCGAATCGGTTTCGCGGCGTAGGACGACCGTGCCTTTTTTGATGGAGTCTTCAACGCTGCCGACCACCAGTTGCACGCCCGTGCGCGCCACGGTTTCATCGCGGAACTGAATCACTTCGGGGTAATTGTGTCCCGTATCGACGTGCAGCAGCTTGAACGGCAGCTTGAGCGGGCGGCCTTCGAGTTTGAACGCTTTGACCGCCAGCGCCAGCAAAACGACGGAATCCTTGCCGCCGGAAAACAGCAGCGCGGGATTTTTCGCCTCGGCGACGACTTCGCGGATGATGTAGATGGATTCGGCTTCGAGCCAGTCTAGGTGGTGGTTTTGAATAGACATATTGTTCTCTTTAGCAAAACTCGGATAGGCGGTACTCTAAAGAGGTCGTCTGAAAAACGGAAAGAATGGTTTGTTTGAAGCAAAGATGATTTCGTTATATTGGCGGGGTCGTCTGAAAAGGGATTGCCGTTTTCAGACGACCCCTTTGCCGCGCGGCAACGGAAACGGCACATATAGTGGATTAACTTTAAACCAGTACGGCG
>NZ_KV821490.1:34886-55503 GCF_001815675.1 Neisseria sp. HMSC065D04 | reverse complement strand
TTCGTCGCCTTGTCCTGATTTAAATTTAATCCACCATATAACCAAATTCGATAAGATAAGCAAAAACCATTCTTTCCGCTGAAGCCTGCGGGATTTTAAGATGGGCGGCACGATAGCTTAATAAGAGAACACGCCATGAACCATTATCCCCTGTTTGCCGATTTGAACGGCCGCCCCGTCCTGCTGGCGGGTGCGGGCAAAGTGGCGGAACGCAAAGCCGAAAGCCTGTTGCAGGCAGGGGCTGCGGTCAGGGTTGTCGCCCGCGAACTCAATCCCGTTTTCCAAAAATGGGCGGACGAAGGCAAAATCGAATGGCTGGGCAGCGAATTTCACGAGGACGATTTGGACGACGTGTTTTTCGCCGTCGCCGCCACCGACGATTACGCCTTCAACCGCCGCATCTTCCAAGCGGCGGAGCAGCGGGCGAAACTCTGCAACACCGTCGATACCGCGGATTTGTGTTCCTTCACCGTCCCCGCCGTCATCGACCGCAGCCCGCTCAAAATCGCCGTCTCCAGCGGCGCGACCGCTCCCGTTTTGGCGCGCAAGTGGCGGCAAATCATCGAAACGCTCATCCCGCTGCACACCGGTCAAATGGCGGCGCTCGCAGGCAAATGGCGCAGCGCGGTCAAAGCCAAAATCAAAGGCACGGCAAACCGCCGCCGTTTTTGGGAAAACCTGTTCGACAGCCGCTTTAACGCACTCGCCGCCCAAGGCAACCTTGATGCCGCCGAAGCAGAGCTTGCCGCGCAGCTTGACGGCTTCGGCGCGGCAAAAGGCGAAGTCGTCCTTGTCGGCGCAGGCCCCGGCGACGCAGGGCTGCTCACCTTGCACGCTTTGCAGGCGATACAGGCGGCGGATGTCGTGTTCCACGATGCCTTGGTTTCAGACGACGTCTTAAGCATGGTGCGCAAAGACGCGGACAAAATCAGCGTCGGCAAACGCGCAGGCTCGCACCACGTCCAACAAGAAGAAACCAACCGCCTCCTTGTCGAATACGCCCGCCAAGGTTTGCGCGTCGTCCGGCTCAAAGGCGGCGACCCCTTCGTTTTCGGGCGCGGCGGCGAAGAAGCCCAAGTCCTGCGGCAGGCAAACATCCCCTACCGCATCATCCCCGGCATCACCGCCGCACTGGGCGCGACCGCCTACGCAGGCATCCCCCTGACGCACCGCGACTGCGCCCAAAGCGCGCTCTTCGTTACCGGACACAGCAAACACGACGGCCACCAACCCGACTGGCGCACGCTCGCCCTGAGCAACCAAACCCTGGTCGTCTATATGGGCACGCTCAAAGCCGCCGAAACCGCCGAAAAACTGATGGCACACGGACGCAGCAGCGACACACCCGTCGCCATCGTCTCCAACGGCACGCTTCCGCATCAGAGCGTCGTGACAGGTCGTCTGAAAAACCTGTCCGAGCTGGCAGAAAACGCCCCGCGCCCTGCGTTGATTGTTATCGGCGAAGTCGTTTCCCTGCGCGACGAATTGAAATGGTTTCAAGAAAACCCCGCGCAAAACCGCCTCCGCACGCTGCACGAACAAGCCGCCTGAAGCGTTGTTCAAACCGTTTAAACAAACAAAAGGTCGTCTGAAAACCCCAATCCGGTTTTCAGACGACCTTTCTTGATTATGCTTTCACGGTCGGATGGTGTAAGATGTTGACGCAGCACGCAATCGCGTCAAAAACGCCTCCAACGGAGCGTGCGGCACGCCAAACAGAGATAGGGCAGAGAGCGGCCGAGTCATCAAATGGATGGATGCCGCTTTCTGTTTTTTCAAAAAAAGAAAGGATTTTCCTTGTCCAAACGCAACATTTTCCCCGTCGACAAATCTTTGGAGCAACCCGAACGCGTGATGCTGGTCGGGGTGATGTTGAGCGCGGATTATTCGGGCGCGAACGAAGTGCGCGAGCGGACTTTTCAGACGACCTTGGACGAGGCGGCGGAATTGGTCGCGGCGGCGGGCGGCGAGCTGGTGTTGCGGGAAACTGCCAAGCGCGACAAGGCGCATACGGCTTATTTCGTCGGTACGGGAAAGGCGGAGGAGCTGGCGGCGGCGGTGAAGCTGCACGACATCGGCTTGGCGGTGTTCAACCATGAATTGACGCCGACGCAGGAGCGCAATTTGGAAAAAATCCTGCAATGCCGCGTCCTCGACCGCGTGGGTCTGATTTTGGCGATTTTTGCCAAACGCGCCCAATCGCAAGAGGGTAAATTGCAGGTGGAGCTGGCGCAGTTGAACCATTTGAGCGGGCGGTTGGTGCGCGGCTACGGGCATTTGCAGAGCCAGAAGGGCGGTATCGGCCTGAAAGGGCCGGGTGAGACGCAGTTGGAAACCGACCGCCGTTTAATCGGGCAGAAAATCACGGCGTTGAAAAAACAGTTGGCGCAAGTGAAAAAACAACGTGCCACGCGCCGCAAATCGCGGATGGAAGGTCGTCTGAAAACCTTTGCCATCGTCGGCTACACCAACGCGGGCAAGTCCAGCCTGTTCAACCGTCTGACCAAGGCGGACGTGTTGGCGAAAGACCAGCTTTTTGCCACGCTGGATACGACGGCGCGGCGTTTGTTCCTGTCGCACGAGGCGGGCGTGATTCTGACGGATACAGTCGGTTTCGTCCGCGATTTGCCGCACAAGCTGGTGTCGGCGTTTTCGGCGACGCTTGAGGAAACGGCTTTGGCAGATGTGCTGCTGCACGTTGTCGATGCGTCCAATCCCGATTTCGAGCGGCAGATGGACGATGTGAATGTGGTTTTGGAGGAAATCGGCGCGCATGAAGTGCCGCAGCTTGTCGTGTACAACAAAATCGACCTGCTGCCGGAAGGCGTGCGCGGGGCGGGCGTGTTGCGGGACAATTCGGGACGCGCCGTCGGCGTGAATATTTCGGTTGCGAAAAGTCTGGGCTTGGACGCTTTGCGCGAGGCGATGATTGAACGGGCGTTGGAAAACGGCGGCAAGGGGTCGTCTGAAAACTTTGAGTCCGAATAAAAACAAGGTGTTTTGACTGCCGTTGTTTCTCAATGGGAAGGACGGCGGGGCGGATTTTGATTTCCATCCATTGTTTGCATTGTTTGCCGCCGCGTGTTTCAAAAGGTCGTCTGAAAAAATAAAGGCCGTTTGGAAAACAAAGATAAATCAGGGAGGGTTTATCTTTATTCCAAACGGCCGTTTAAAAGGTTTCCCGCTTAGAGGGGGAGGAGGCGGCGTTTTTTCAAAACGTTTTCGTAAATCATCCATGCCGCCAAGCTCAGGTAGGCGACGCTGGACAGGATGCCGATAACGGCAAAAATAGGTAGCAGGCGGTCAATCATGATGTTTTCCCGAGTAAGAGGTTAATGAAAAATTTTGTGTAAAAGCGTAATGTTTTGTATTTTTTATTGTACTGTTTGTACGGAATATGCGTGTAGTATGCAGCTTCAAATCGAGTCGGTCAACAAAAATGTATGGTATTTTTTTAAAAAAGTTCCGTTTTTACATTAAAATAATCGGTAAATTCGACCGATATGCGGTATGGCAGGGTAACCGTTCGTCTATTGATAAACGGATATATTGTTGAAAAATATAAATAAATAATATAAAAATATGCAAATTGTTTTAAAATAAACGTTTTGTAAAAAAATTTTAAAAATCTGCTAAAAAGCGACACTTTAATAAAGTTTACATTTTTAAACATTTCAAATCCAAGTTTCAAACGGCAAACCACCTGCCGGCACACCATCAGGCACATATTATGAATCAAACGGAAAGAACCTGTTTCCATTGCGGTCTGGAAGTCCCCGAACACCTCCATTTGACCGTCCGCTACGAAAATGAAGACCATGAAACCTGCTGCGCGGGTTGTCAGGCGGTGGCGCAGAGCATTATTGATGCAGGTTTGGGCAATTATTACAAACAGCGTACCGCCGACGCGGAAAAATCCGAACTGCCGCCGCCGGAAGTGTTGTCGCAACTGAAATTGTACGATTTGCCCGAAGTGCAGGCGGATTTTGTCGAGGTCGGGGAAGGGGATGAACGCGAGGCGGTGTTGATGCTGGGCGGCATTACTTGCGCGGCGTGCGTATGGCTGATTGAGCAGCAGCTTTTGCGGACGGCGGGCGTGGTGCGCGTGGATTTGAATTACAGTACGCACCGCTGCCGCGTGGTGTGGGACGAGGGCAAAATCGCGCTGTCGGACATTCTTTTGAAAATCCGAAAAACGGGTTATACCGCCGCGCCTTATGATGCGCAAAAAGTCGAGGCGCAGGCGCAGAAAGAGCGCAAACAGTTTATCGTCAGGCTGGCGGTCGCGGGTTTGGGCATGATGCAGACGATGATGTTTGCCGTGCCGACTTATCTTTACGGCGGCGACATCGAGCCGCTGTTTTTGGAAATCCTGCACTGGGGCGGCTTTTTGATGGTGCTGCCCGTCGTGTTTTACAGCGCGTTACCGTTTTACCGCGGCGCATGGCGCGATTGGAAAAACCGCCGAGTCGGCATGGATACGCCGATTGCGATTGCGGTCGTGATGACCTTTGTCGCGGGCATTTACAGCCTTGCCGTCAATGCAGGGCAGGGGATGTATTTCGAATCCATCGCCATGCTGCTGTTTTTCCTGCTGGGCGGGCGGTTTATGGAACAAATCGCAAGGCGCAGGGCGGGGGATGCGGCAGAACGGCTGGTGAAACTCGTCCCCGCGTTCTGCCACCGCCTTCCGTCTTATCCCGACAGCGAGGAAATCGAAGAAGCGGCGGTTGTACAGCTTCAGGCGGGCGACGTCATCGTCGTCAAACCCGGCGAAGTCATTCCTGTGGACGGCACGGTGTTGTCCGGCGAGAGCGAAGTGGACGAAGCCATGCTGACGGGTGAGAGCCTGCCCGTCGTCAAAAGGTCGTCTGAAAACGTTACCGCAGGCACGCTCAATACGGGCAGCCCGCTTGTTATCCGAACTGACCGCACCGGCAACAACACGCGCCTGTCGCACATCGTCAAACTGCTCGACCGCGCGCTCGCCCAAAAACCGCGCGCCGCCGAGCTTGCCGAGAAATACGCTTCCAGCTTCGTGTTTGGCGAGCTGCTGCTTGCCGTGCCCGTTTTCATCGGCTGGACGTGGTATGCCGACGCACAAACCGCCTTGTGGATTACCGTCGCGCTGCTGGTCATCACTTGTCCCTGCGCACTTTCGCTTGCCACGCCGACCGCGCTTGCCGCCTCCACAGGCGCGCTTGCCGACGACGGCGTGTTAATCAGCGGCAAACAAAGCCTCGAAACGCTCGCCCAAATCGACGATGTCGTGTTCGACAAAACCGGCACGCTGACCAAAGGACAGCTTTCCGTCAGCCGAATCATCCCCTTAGGTCGTCTGAAAACAGCAGAAGCGCTTGCCGCCGCACAAGCCCTGGAGCAACAATCCGAACACCCCATCGCCCGCGCCATCTTGAACCACACGCTTTCAGACGAACCCGTCCCCGCGCCCGAATACGCAGTTTCCCAACGCGTCAACCGCATCGGGCAAGGTGTCAGCGCGCAAATGACCTATAAAGACGAAACCCAAGTTTGGGCATTGGGACGCGCCGATTTTGTCGCCGGAATAGCCGGCGTGTTGCCTGACGAAGCCGCCGGTATCGAACACGCAGGCAGCATGGTGTTCCTCGGCAACCAAAGCGGTTTCCAAGCCGTCTTCCTGCTCGAAGACCAAATCAAAGACAGCGCCGCCGCCATGCTCGACATCCTCAAACAACAAGGCATCCGCACCCACCTGCTCAGCGGCGACCGCACCAATGCCGTTGCACAAGTCGCGCAGACACTCGGTTTAGACACCTACCGCGCCGAAGCCACGCCCGAAGACAAGCTCGCCTACGTTGAAGAATTGCAGAAACAAGGCAGAAAAGTCTTGATGGTCGGCGACGGCATCAACGACGCCCCCGTCCTCGCCCAAGCCGACGTATCCGCCGCCGTCGCAGCAGGCGCCGATGTCGCACGCGACGGCGCCGATCTGGTCTTGCTCAACGACGATTTGAACATCCTGCCCGCCACCGTCGCCCAAGCACGCCGCACACGCGAAATCATCCGCCAAAACCTCGCCTGGGCAAGCGCATACAACATCATCGCCGTCCCGCTCGCCGTCTTAGGCTACGTCAAACCCTGGATCGCCGCATTGGGCATGAGCCTCAGCTCGCTGTTTGTCGTGGGCAATGCGTTGAGATTGCTGAAGAAAAGAAAATAGTTAGTTAGTGAAGAAAGAGGTCGTCTGAAAAATCGGATTTGGGATTTTCAGACGACGTTTTTATTTGAGTTTTTAAAAGATGGATTGGGTGGTGGTTTTTCGTGGGCAAAGCACACGCTACGGTTGGGTTGTTGATTGGGTTTAGGATAAAAGGTCGTCTGAAACCTTTGATTTGATGGTAGATTGGATTGAAACTTGGATATTGCGGAATGTTTAACAATTCTTGTTGAGTTTTGACCCAATCTACGCTTGAGGAATATTTTTGTTCAAGATAAGCCATAATATTTGGAAATGGCTTTCGTCAATAAACCTGTAATAGTTGTTATTGGGATGTCAATAATGCGATTCGATACTTTTTTAACAATATCATCAATCCAGTTATGTACGTGGTTCCCAAAATTTTTAGTATTAATTGGAGGTGAATCTTCATTAAGAGCTATTTTTAATTTGGATAGTTCTGAATAAGGGATACCATTTTTGACTAAATACTCAGCCAATGAATCGAAATTACCTTTTTCAATATGAATGCCATCATGAATATTTTGTTGGATATTGCCACCAGAAAAATTACCAACATATCCTTGCATATTCTGAATATTAAATTGGTTAGTCATTGCTAATTCCTTTTTAGTTTTTGAGAATTGGATACCTTCTTCTGAAAAATCTTCTTCCTCCAGTGTTAATGCCCAATCTAAAATCATATTCCGAATTTTAGATTGAATATTCATTAAATCAGATTTATGAAAAATAATCTTAGGTTCGAAAGGTATAGCTGTTTCTTGTGCTTCTATTAGCCAAGTTCTTACCTCATTTGGTATTGTTTTTTCAAAAAAACCATTTGTATTGTTTAGGAGTAAATTTCTTATCACTCCAATCGATGGTTCAAATTCGATTAGTGTAAGCAATTGTTTTGTTTCATCTGGGACATGAAAGGGAATATATTGACCAGTATATGGATGTAAAACTTTTAGTTGCCCATAAAATTTTCTATAATCGGGCATATCATCTGTTTGATAGCCGGATAATTCATTTTGACACCAATTTATTAGCTTAGAAATTTTTAATTTGCGTGCAACCATATAGGTTTTATTTAATAATTCTTCAACATCGCTATTGGGGTTGGCTGCTAGTTCCTGTAGTTCTAAAATAATGGAAGTCATGTTTTCTCCAAGTTAAAAGTTTTACTCTGTGCCAGCAATTAAATTCTTTTTGTCTGTTCAAAACCTAACAAAACCAACGACATCGTAAAGGTTGTTTTTGACAACTTAATCTACAAAGGTCGTCTGAAAGCCTAAATCCGTTTTCAGACGACCTTTGTTTTTCATCAGCATTATTGTCCGCGTAAAAACAGTGCGTCCAATTCTTTCAGCGTCAGTTTTACCCAGGTCGGGCGGCCGTGGTTGCATTGGTTGCTGCGCGGGGTGTTTTCCATGTCGCGCAGGAGGGCGTTCATTTCGGGCAGGGTGAGCTGGCGGCCGGCGCGGACGGAGCCGTGGCAGGACATGGTGGCGAGGATGTGGTTTTCGTGTTCTTCGATGGTTTGGCTGCTGCCGACTTGGGCGAGTTCGCCCAATACGTCTTTGGCGAGCGAGACGACGTCGGCTTTGCCGAGCATGGCGGGGACGGCGCGGACGGCGAGGGTGTTGCCGCCCATGTCGGACAGTTCCAGCCCGAAGCCTGCCAGCGTGTCGGCATGGTCGGCGAGGGTGGCGCATTCTTCGTGGGACGCGGCGAAGGTAACGGGGATGAGCAGGCGTTGGCTTTGCAGGTTGCCGTTTTCCTGCCGCTGGCGTTTTATTTTTTCGTAGTTGACGCGCTCGGCGGCGGCGTGCATGTCGATGAGCAGCAGGCTGTCTTCGGCCTGGGCGAGGATGTAGATGCCTAATAGTTGGGCGATGGCGAAGCCGAGCGGCGGCAGTTCGGGTTTGGGGTCGTCTGAAAAGCTGCGTGCGGGGATTTCAGACGACGTGGCGGATGTGCTGCCGAAGCGGGCTTGTTCGAATTGTGCCAACTCGATATCGGCTTCATCGGCTGCGGTGTTTTTGAAGAGTTCGGCGTAGGTGTTGAGGGCGGCGCGGCTTTCGCGCAGGGACAGGCTGCGCTGCTGCGGCGCGCGTGCTGCCTGATAGGGCATGGGGGCGGTTTTGCCGGAACTGAAGGCGTTGCGCGGTTCGGAAGTGTGTGCGTTTGGTGTAGCGGCAAAAATGTTTTCAGACGATGCGGTTGGGTTCGGGCGGAACCCGCTAGGCTCGTTTTCAGACGACGTTGCTGCGGGACGGATGCCTGTGATTTCGTGCAACACTTCGCCTGCGTTGCCGACACTTTCGGTCAAGTCGGCGCGGGTGTCGGCGAGGGCTTTGTTGAGGGTGTGGAACACGAGTTGGTGTACCTGCTGGCTGTCGCGGAAGCGGATTTCGGTTTTGGTGGGGTGGACGTTGACGTCCACGGCTTCGGGAGGCAGGTCGAGGAAGAGGACGAAGGCGGGGGTGAGTGCGTTGTGCAATACGTCGCGGTATGCCTGTTTGACGGCGTGGAGCATGACTTTGTCGCGCACGAAGCGGTGGTTGACAAAACAGTATTGTTTGTCGGTTTTGCCTTTGGCGAAGGTGGGTTTGGCGATGGCGCCGTAGAGCCGCAGCGCGCCGTTGCCGCTGTCGATTTCTAAAGATGCCGCCTGAAAGTCTTCGCCGACGATGGCGGCTATGCGTTCGTGCAGGCTTTGGGCGGGGAGTTTGAACACTTGTTTGCCATCGCGCTTGAGCGAGAAGGCGATGTGCGGATGCGCCAGTGCGAGGCGTTCGAGCATGGTGGCGCAGTGGGCGTATTCGGTGTTTTCGGATTTGAGGAACTTGCGCCGCGCGGGGGTGTTGAAGAAGAGTTCGGCGGCTTCGATGGTGGTGCCGACGGGATGGGCGGCGGCGGTGGGGCTGCTGAGTTTGCCGTCTTCGGCTTTGACTTGGGTCGCGTGCGCGCTGCCGTCTTGGCGACTGGTCAGGGTCAGGCGGCTGACGGAGGCGATGCTTGCCAAGCCTTCGCCGCGAAAGCCCATGCTGGCGACGTGTTCCAAATCGTTTAAGGTTTTGATTTTGCTGGTGGCGTGGCGGTGGAGCGCGAGTTCGATGTCGTCGGGATGGATGCCGCCGCCGTTGTCGCTGACGCGGATGAGGCGGATGCCGCCGCCCGCCAGCTCGACTTCAATCGCCGTCGCGCCTGCGTCTATGCTGTTTTCGACGATTTCTTTGAGGGCGTTGGCGGGGCGTTCGACCACTTCGCCGGCGGCGATTTGGTTGACGAGGTGGTCGGGCAGGGCGGCGATTCGGGACATGGGTTTCTTCCGTTTTCAAACTGGCGGGTATTATAGCAAAAGGTCGTCTGAAAACCGGAATCGGGATTTCAGACGACCTTTTGAAATTTAACTGCCGTTTTACAGGATACTTGTAGCCTTACTTTGTCTTATTTGAGATTCTCCAAAAGTTTTTCCCCATCAGTAATCTGAGATAATGTTTGGGCAAAAGGAAAAGAACGTCCCAAAATGGATTTAACCTGTCTTGCTTTGATTGGATTTTGACTTAAATCGACAAAATGTTCCAGTTTTTGAAAAAATGTTTTATTATCAACACCATAATGATGTGTTTTCTCTACGATTCCTGTTGCTTGACCATATGCAACAATTCCTTGTCCGGAGGCGTATAGGAATACATAGTCTCCTTTTTTAATCCGACAGATTTTTTCTTTGTAGCCATCTTCAAATGCAGCAGCTACTTGGTTTGTCATCATGAAATTATGGTCTTCCAGGTCGTTGGCACTATTAGTATTTAATAAGAAATATCGTGTTGTAGTTGAATTATCAAATTCTTCGTCTTTTTGTTTGTCAATCATTCGTTTGTTCTCCCAGTCTTGAATAATGAATTCTTGAATTAAATCATTAATGATGTCTTGGCGGGTTGTTTCCCAAGCATCGGCAAGCTCTTGCAAAATCAAATCATCTTTAATGGATAAACGTAAACTCAACGTAACTTTATTTTGATTTCATTGGTTATATATTTCTGTACGGCGGTCGATATAGCTGTTGGACATAATTATATCCTTTTGTTTTTATTGTTAAATAAAATATCAGGAGGAGAATATCCTTTTTGATGATGAGCATTATGCTATATTTGTATTTTGAATACAATAAAAATTATTCTTAAATTATTTCATAATTATTATATTATTATTTTTATTTGAAATAAATTATAGTAATATAGTGGATTAACTTTAAACCAGGACGGCGTTACCTCGCCTTGTCCTGATTTAAAGTTAATCCACTATAATTTTCATGGGAGGTTGGCTGAATCAGGTAATTTATAGCAAAAGGTCGTCTGAAAACCGGAATCGGGATTTCAGACGACCTTTTGATAAGACGGGCGGTTTATTTGTTTTCTGCTTCTTCAAAGCCGACGACTTCCAAGCCGAAGCCGGTCAGGCCGGTGAAGGCGGAGGGCTGTCCTAACACGCGCAGTTTGCCGACGTTGAGGCCGGCGAGGATTTGCGCGCCGATGCCGTAGCTTTTGCTGTCCCATTTGTAGGCTTGGTTGGCGCCTTTGGGCAGGGTGCGGTCGAGCAGGGTGGCGCCGTCTTCGGTGCGGTGCAGGAGGATAACGACGCCGCTTTCGGCTTGCTGGATGCGTTCAAGGGCTTTGGGCAGCGACCAGGAATGGCGCGGGTTGGCTTGGATGAAGTCCATGACGCTGAAGGGTTCGTGTACGCGGACGAGGGTTTCGGTGTCGGCGGTGGGTTTGCCTTTGACGAGGGCGAGGTGGGTTTCGCCGGAGAGTTTGTCAACGTAAACGTGTTGCTGGAATTCGCCCCACGGGGTTTGTACGGGGGCGTTGCCCATGTCTTCGAGCAGGCTTTCGGTGCGGCTGCGGTATTCGATAAGGTCGGTAATCGTGCCGATTTTGAGGTTGTGTTCTTCGGCGAACTTCATCAGTTCGGGCATGCGCGCCATGGTGCCGTCGTCGTTGATGATTTCGCAGATGACGGCGGCGGGGATGAGCCCGTTCATTTGTGCCAAGTCGACGCCGGCTTCGGTGTGTCCGGCGCGTACTAGGACGCCGCCTTTTTGCGCACGCAAGGGGAAAATATGACCGGGTTGGACGATGTCTTCGGGTTTGGCGGTCGGAGAAACAGCGGTTTGGATGGTCAGGGCGCGGTCGGCGGCGGAAATGCCGGTGGTAATGCCTTGCGCCGCTTCGATGGAAACGGTGAAGTTGGTGCCGTATTGCGCGCCGTTTTTCTGGGTCATCATGGGCAGGCCGAGCCGCTCGACCATGCTGCCTTCCATCGGCAGGCAAACCAGTCCGCGCGCGTGTTTGATCATGAAGTTGATGGCTTCGGGGGTAACGAACTGCGCCGCCATCAGCAAATCGCCTTCGTTTTCGCGGTCTTCCGCGTCGGTGATGATGACCATTTTGCCGGCTTTGATGTCGGCGAGGATTTCGGGGATGGAGGAAATGTGGGGCATGGTGCGTCTTTCTTGATGGTCGGGTTGGGCTGTGGCGTGTTCTTGATCCAGCCACATGGCGGGCATTTGCGCCGCCTGTTCGATTTTGCGGGCTTTTTTCTCGCCGAAGGATTTGTTTTTCAGAAGGGCGGACAATTCGCCTTGGTTGATGGCGATGGCTTCGGCAAAACGGGTTTGCTGGCCGCCGTATTTGTCCGCTATCCATTGCCGCAGGTTGCGGCGGCGCAGGTCGGTGGTGTTCATGATGTGTGGTGTGGCTGAAAGGATGTAGGCGATTGTAGTCTTGTCTTTACCAAAAGGCAAACTGTGTTTGAAGGCGGATTTTTATTACTTTTTGGTAATGTTTCGACAGAAGGTCGTCTGAAAAACAAAAATGGCGTTTTCAGACGACCTTTGCTTGAAATCTGAACATTTGAAAGAATATGGGCGTTATAGTGGATTAAAATAAAAATGAGACAAGGCGGCAACGCCCGCCGTGTACGGGTAGTACATAAGGGCGTTGGCAACGCCGTATCATTGCAATTTTAATCCACTATAAGTTTAACGCAACCGAAAAGGGTCTAACCTGATGAAAATGGTTTACCGATTGATTTTAATATCTATTTTTTGCGCAGTCGCAGCAGCGGGCGGCTGGTTTTATGCCCAGCACCGCAACGACAACGCCCATGAAGCGATTTCGCGCGAAGGCGTTTTGATGCAGATTAAGCAGATGAACCGCTTGGAAAGCACGGCTTTTTACATCGACACCATCATCCGCACCGAGAAAAAAGGCGACTGGCGCAGATTGTGGCAGGACTCTCAAAGCGGTCTGTTTATCGTGCGCGGCAAAGTGTTGGCGGGCTTGGATTTGGACAAGCTTCACGCCGACAACGTCAATATCGTGGACGGAAAAGTCCTCATCAGCCTGCCGCCCGTAGAAATCCTCAGCGTCGATTTGGAAAATATCGAGGTGTACGACATCCAAACCGGCTCGTTCAACCTTTTGCCCGTGGATAAGGCGGTGTTCAAAACCGTGCAGGACGAAGCCAAAAAACAAGTCCTCGCCAGCGCGTGCAAAGCCCAAATTTTGGATCATGCCAACCGCCAAGCGCAAACGCAGCTTGAAAACCTGTTTGCCCTGACGCAGACGCAGGTGTCGGTTTATCCGGCGGCAGTGGGGCAGTGTAAATAGCGGCAGCGCAAAACAAGGCTTAAGCGCCGAGTACAAACAAGGTCGTCTGAAAACGAAAGTAGCGGGTTTGCCAAATCGTTTTCAGACGACCTTTTGTCTAGCATCAATATGCTTTACATCAAGCGCGCGGTTACATCATCCAAGCGTTAAAGATAATCATCGATATTCGGGCTTCTACCAAACACGGCTTCATGCGCCTGACTGATGGTCAGCCGGTTGAACATCAGCCGCTGGGTTTGGTCGCCGTCGATAATCCTTACCCTACCTTCCAACTTCGGCGCATCGTGGTGGAAAGTATTTTTAAACGCAAGCCAGCGGTCGGTTTGCAGGTGGACGACGGCAAACATATCGTGCGAAATATTTACGCCGACGCTGATGAGTTTCGGCGAAGCCTGAAGGCAGAAGCTGCTGTCGCCGAACAGGCACAGCCCCTCGTTTTCGGAATAGCGGAACAGCTCGATTTTCACCGCATCGGGTTCGGCGAATATGGTGCAAAACAGCCGCTCAAACAGCGACGGCTGCGCCACGCCTTCGCTCAACATGCCGTAAAGCCCCGCCAGCCAATCGACATAGCCGAGGAACGAAAAACGGTAGTTTTGCATAATGGCTTCGATGCGGCTCGGATCGCGCTTGCTGATCAGGCGCACAAACTCAAACCCGACCTCCGGCAGCCGCGCCCGAACGGCCTCATGCAGACGGTGGGCAAACAGGTTTTTATGGTTGTGCGGATTGCGCAGGATGCCGAGGAATTTCAGCCGCAATATCCGCCACAATGCTTCGGGAACCTTGACCGTATCGGTTTCGCCCGTTTTCAGACGACCTTCGGGTAGCGTGCGCAGATGGTTGCAGGCTTCTTCGTAGCCGCTTTCGTGGCGGTTGAACCAGCTTTCCAAATTGTACTGGTTGGCGGTGTTTTCCACGAAAGTCAGCGTGTAGAGGTTTTTCGCCGCCAGATTGCCGATGATGTTGACACTCGCCGCCGCACCGCGATTTTCGTTCCCGCCGCGAACCTTGTCGCCGGAGCGGGAGCGTCGGGCGGCAGCAGCCGGTTCGCGGAACATGGACAAAGGCAGCTTATAGACATTCTGATTCTGCGGGCTGACCTGCGGATTGTGCGCGTGCTGCCGCTGCTCGGTCTGGGCGATATAGTGGTGTTCCTTGGTCGGATTCGCCGTCAACAGCGCATAAGGCTTTTCGCCGCATTCGGAAAATTCGCAATCACTGAGGATAAAGGCTTGTCGGGTCATGGTGTCGGAGGAGGCCGTCTGAATGTGCCGATTATAGTTGATGGGGAGCTAAGGGGGATTATACGGAATGATGCTTCTGCTTGCAGAATACGCCGATAGAATGCCGATAGTGGGAATCCAAAAAACACTTCGCCGCCGTCATTCCCGCACAGGCGGGAATCCAGAAGTTTGGATTTACAGTAATCTTTAAGTATTTCTGAAATGCAGAGGTCTGGATTCCCGCCTGCGCAGGAATGACGGCGGTTGGTTAGTATTCGTATACAAAAGAACGCAAAAAGGTCGTCTGAAAACAAATATAGCGGGGTTCGCTAAATCGTTTTCAGACGACCTTAAGTCAACGGACTGTTCAACACTATTCATTCTTCTTCTTGGAAAACGTGGTTGCGGTGATACTCGAAATATTTTTCGCTTTCAGGTTCGATTTTTAATTGCATATCGGGAAAAATTCCAAGCCGCTTTTGATTTTCCAAATCAATTTTTGGACTGATTTTTATCGTACCGTTGGTATCAAACGTAATCAGTCCGCTATCGAATAATGCGTCAATATTGGGTGCGAGCATCAGTCCATTGAAGGGATCTAACCTCTCTTCATTATTGCATTTGCTCCAAGGTTTGATATGGCTGGCAATAAGTAAAGACCGAACATCTAGACCTGTTAGCGGGCAGTTCGGATATAGTTTGAGTACGTTTTGCCGGAAATTGCCTTGCCCTAGACGGGCTTTTATTAAGGTTTCGATTTCGGTTCGCTTTTCTGGTTCAATTTCGGATACTAATTGTTCTTTGAGTTTACCGAGATCTTGTTCCAAAGATTGGGTTGAGTTTATTTGAAAATTTGTTGGTTTGTATAATTCAAATATTCCTCCTTTTTTCCACCATAAAAAGTCTTGGTGCATTGATTCGTGATAATGCTTCCTTGAGTTTGAATTGACACTAAGTACATGCAAAGAAGCATGTGTATCATCATTATAGTCAGGAGTAATCTGCCATTGGTTTTTTAGTTCTTCAATCTGTTCATCTACATCTTTTACCTTAAATTGTGTTCTGCCCATATCATGCAGATGTAAGACGATTCTTTTTATAATTTCTATCGTCCCATCAATATGTTCCCCATTGATCCGTGCGGAATATTTTGTTTTCGCCATTAAGTCTTCCTATCAAAGTTAAGTTTTCTAATTTAATTATTTGGGGTAATGCATTGATTTTCCTATGACCGTCATTCCCGCGTAGGCGGGAATCCAGGAGCTTGAATTTACAGTAGTCTTTGAGTATTTCTGAAATGCAGGGTGCTGGATTTCCGCCTACGCGGGAATGACGGCGGTTGGTTCGGTATTATACGCAAAAGAACATATAAAGGTCGTCTGAAAATAGATATAGCAGAATCCGCTAAATCGTTTTCAGACGACCTTTTCTTTAAAGCCGAATCAAATCAGCCTGCCGATTAACCCAAAGCCTTCCTCGCTCCGGCGAAGAGGCGGTACCAGCCGGACAGTTCCGTCCAGTCTTCCGGTTTCCAGCTCATTTGTGCGGCGCGGTACACGCGTTCAGGGTGAGGCATCATGATGGTAACGCGGCCGTCGGCGTTGGTAACGCCGGCGATGCCTTGCAGCGAGCCGTTGGGGTTGAGCGGGTAGGTTTGGGTAACTTGGTTTTGTCCGTCGACGTATTGCAGCGCGATGCCGAGGCCGTCTGAAATTTTGCCGCCGTGAAGCGCGAAGTCGGCGCGGCCTTCGCCGTGGCTGACGACGACGGGCAGGCTGGAGCCTTGCATTTCGTTCAGGATCAGGGAGGCTGATTTGGGGACGTGAACCATGCTCAGGCGCGCTTCGAACTGTTCGCTCAGGTTGCGTTTGAACTTCGGCCAGCCTGCCGCGCCGGGGATGATTTCGGCGAGGTTGCTGACCATCTGGCAGCCGTTGCACACGCCCAATGTCAGCGTGTCCGGGTCGGCGAAGAAGGCGGCGAACTGGTCGCGCAAGGCGGGGTGGAACAGGATGGATTTCGCCCAGCCTTCGCCTGCGCCGAGTACGTCGCCGTAGCTGAAGCCCCCGCACGCCGCCAGCATTTTGAAGTCGGCAAGGTGGACGCGGCCTGCCATCAGGTCGGACATATGCACGTCGTAGGCATCGAATCCGGCGCGGGTGAAGGCGGCGGCCATTTCGATTTGTCCGTTCACGCCTTGTTCGCGCAGAATGGCGATTTTGGGTTTTGCGCCGCTGTTGACGAAAGGCGCGGCGATGTCTTCGTTTACGTCAAACTTCACATCGGCAAACAATGCACTGCGTTCGTTGTCGCCAATCAGGGCGAACTCGCTGTCGGCGCAGGCGGGGTTGTCGCGCAGGCGTTGGATGGCGTGGCTGGTTTCCTGCCATGCGCGTTGCAGGTCGGCGCGGGTTTGGTCGAACAGAGTTTCATCAGCAGCAGTGATTACAAGACGGTCGGATGTCGGATTGATTGTGCCAATATAATGGCTGGCAAATTTTCCTATCTTGCGCGGAGAGAAGCCACCCTTGTTTACAAAAAATTCTTTCTTGTCAAACTGCTTGAGTACATAGTCAGCATCTTCTGCACGAACCTGCAAAACTGCACCAAGCTCTTCGTTAAACAGCGAACGGATTATGTTTTCTTTGGTAGAGATGATAGAACCAGCATTAACAAGGCTTAGGTCGTGGTCAATCTGGGCAGGTGTATAGGTTGCTATCATGGTTGCAAAAAGTATGCTTCCTAATGTGATATCCAACCCGCAACGCCCCGCAAACGCCATTTCCGCCAGCGTGGCAAACAAGCCGCCGTCGCTGCGGTCGTGATACGCCAAGAGTTTGTCTTCGGCGACAAGCTGCTGAATCACGCTGTAAAACGCTTTCAGACGACCTGTATCGTCCAAATCGGGCGCGTCGCCGCTCATATTGTTGTACACCTGACCGAACGCGGAGCCGCCCATACGCGCTTTGCCGAAGCCCAAATCGATAAACAGCAATACGCTGTCTTCGACGTTTTTCAATTCGGGCGTAACAGTTTTGCGCACGTCTTTGACAGGTGCGAACGCGGAGATAATCAGGCTCAACGGCGAGACGACGGATTTCTTGTCCGCGCCGTCCTGCCATACGGTTTTCATCGACAGGCTGTCTTTGCCCACGGGAATGCTCAAATCCAATGCCTGACAGGCTTGGGAGACGGCTTCGACGGTGCGGTAGAGTTTTTCGTCTTCGCCTTCGTTGCCGCACGCCGCCATCCAGTTGGCGGAAAGCTTGATGTTGCCGATGTCGCCGATGTTGACCGCCGCGATGTTGGTGATGGCTTCGCCGACGCACATTCTGCCCGAGGCGGGTGCGTCAAACAGGGCGACGGTCGGTTTTTCGCCCATGCTCATCGCTTCGCCGCGATAGGTGTTGAAGCCCATCATGGTCACGGCGCAGTCGGCTACGGGGGTTTGGTATTTGCCGACCATTTGGTCTCGGTGGGTCATGCCGCCGACGCTGCGGTCGCCGATGGTAATCAGGAAGTTTTTGGCGGCTACGGTAGGCAGGCGCAAAACGCGGTAGGCGGCTTCGGTGATGTCGATATTGCCCGCGTTAAACGGTTTTTCAGACGACCTCACGGTTTTGTCGCTGCGCGTGGTTTTGGGCGGTTTGCCGAGCAAGACGTTCAGCGGCAAATCGACGGGATTGTTGGAGAACAAGTCGTCGCGTACTTTCAAATGACCGTCGTCGGTCGCCGTGCCGACCACGGCAAACGGGCAGCGTTCGCGTTCGCAGATGGCGCGGAAGGTGTCCAAATCTTTTTCCAAAATCGACAACACATAACGCTCTTGCGATTCGTTGCACCAGATTTGCAGCGGATTGAGGCCGTGTTCTTCCAGCGGGACTTCGCGCAGCTTGAATACCGCACCGCGTCCGGCATCGTTGACGAGTTCGGGGAAGGCGTTGGACAAGCCGCCCGCGCCGACGTCGTGGATGGAGATAATCGGGTTTTTGTCGCCAAGCTGCCAGCAGCGGTCGATCACTTCCTGTGCGCGGCGTTCGATTTCGGGGTTGCCGCGTTGTACGGAGTTGAAGTCCAAAGACGCATCGTTTGTTCCGGTATTCATCGAAGAAGCCGCGCCGCCGCCCAAGCCGATAAGCATGCCCGGGCCACCCAGTTGGATCAGCAATGCGCCTTCGGGGATTTCATCTTTGTGTGTTTGTTGTGCCTGAATGCTGCCTAAGCCTCCGGCAATCATAATCGGTTTGTGATAGCCGCGAACTTGACCGTCAAACTCCTCTTCAAAGGTGCGGAAGTAGCCCAAGAGGTTGGGGCGGCCGAATTCGTTGTTGAACGCCGCGCCGCCGATGGGGCCTTCGATCATGATGTCCAGCGGCGAGGAAATATGTTCCGGCTTGCCGTAGTCTTGTTCCCACGGCTGTTTGAGGTTGGGGATGTTGAGGTTGGACACGGTAAAGCCGGTTAAGCCCGCTTTCGGACGCGAACCTTTGCCCGTTGCGCCTTCGTCGCGGATCTCGCCGCCTGCACCCGTTGCCGCGCCCGCAAACGGCGCAATGGCGGTCGGGTGGTTGTGCGTTTCCACCTTCATGATGATATGTGTGTCTTCCTCGTGGAAACGGTAGCCTTGGTTTTCCGCCGCATTCGGATAGAAACGCTCGACTTTTGCGCCTTCAATCACGGACGAATTGTCTTTATAGGCAACGACCGTACCTTCGGGATGCGCATTGTGCGTATCCCGAATCATACCGAAGAGGGATTTCGGCTGTTTTTCGCCGTTGATGATGAAATCGGCGTTGAAGATTTTGTGGCGGCAGTGTTCGCTGTTTGCCTGCGCGAACATCATCAGCTCCACATCGGACGGATTGCGCTGCAAAGCCTGATAGTTTTCAACCAGATAATCGATTTCGTCGGCGGAGAGTGCCAAACCCATTTCGGTATTGGCTTTAACCAAAGCCTCTTTACCGCCGCCTAAAACATCAACGGTAGAGAAAGTTTCGGATTCGAGATGGTGGAATAATTTGGAGGCCGTCTGAAAATCGGGCAGCACGGATTCGGTCATGCGGTCGTGCAGCAAAGCCGCCCATTGCTGTTTCTGTTCATCATTCAGACGACCTTCCAGCCACACCGCCATACCGCGCTCGATGCGCTCTATGCCTTCCAAACCGCAGTTTTCCGCGATATTGGTCGCCTTGGAAGCCCACGGCGAAATCGTACCCAAGCGGGGCGTTACCAAAAATAAATGCAAGCCCTCGCGCGCTTCGGGCGTTTCTTTAACGCTTTGCGCCGCCAACAAGGCTTGCAGTTTTTCAACAGTCGCAGCATCCAGTGCTTTCTCGCTGCCGACAAAATACCAAAATTCGCTTTTCAGTTTCACTTCGGGCAGGCCGAGTGCGGCCGCTTTTTGCAAGAGTTTTTCAACACGGAAATCGGAAAGGGCGGTAACGCCGCGCAAGGGCAAAACAACAGACATGATTCAGCTCTCAAATGCGGTTGGGAAATGCTGTATTATACGCCGAATGGGTCTGGGTTGCTTGGTAATTTGGGTGAAAATGTTGACAATTTTTCAGACGACCTGAGCTGGGTGGGGCGGAGGGGTCGTCTGAAAAATCTTGATTGAAAATTGCACAATACTTTGATTTAAATTGTTTTTAGGAAAATTTAAAGCAAGGGATTGCAGGTTGATTTGAAAAAACGATGCCGGGTTGCAGAAAGTTTATTCAAAAAAATTTATCGTTTATTTTTCTGATAAATCGGCATGAGTTCAGGCAGCATTCTGCGGATGGCGTTGATGCGCGTCTGATTGGTCGGATGGGTGGACAAAATCGCAATGGACGAGCTGCCTTCAAGTTTGCTCATCTTTTCCCAAACGCTGATGGCAGCCTCCGGATTGTAGCCCGCCTGAGCCATCAAACGTACGCCGCCTGCGTCCGCTTCGCTTTCCTGATGGCGCGAAAAGGGCTTGGAAGCAAGTAAATCCGTGCCCAATCCAACAATATTGGCATCGACCCCTGATGCGCCCGCTAAAATAGAACCGCCCAATCCCGTCAGCACTTGGCCGCCAATCGCTTTTTTGCCATGTTCCAGCAGGGAGTGGGTCATCTCGTGACCGATAACGGCGGCGATTTCGTCGTCCGTCAATTTCAAACGCTCGACCATGCCGGTGTACATCGCCATTTTGCCTCCGGGCATTGCCCAGGCGTTCAATTCATTGCCGCGGAAAACATTCATCTGCCAATTGAAAGGTGTGCCGGTTTGGTTGGCCTGGTTGGCATAGGGCTTCAGGCGCTCGAATACGGCTTTGATACGGCGTGAGGTGTGAGAGGTGTTGTCCAAAACGCGCTGCGACTGCGCTTGCTGTACCACTTGCGAATAGTTTTTGGCGGCAGCCTCGTTGAGCGATGCCGTATCGTATCCCACCATATCGGCAACGGAAGTACAGCCGGTCAAAGCCATAATAGCCCCCAACTGCATCAACTGTTTTTTGTATAGTGGATTAACTTTAAACCAGTACG
>NZ_KV821490.1:11568-34786 GCF_001815675.1 Neisseria sp. HMSC065D04 | reverse complement strand
GCCTTGTCCTGATTTAAATTTAATTCACTATATATTTGTTTGTTCGGCATTTGCATCTCCTAATATTGTTAAAATCAAGATTCTTCAATCGGATTGCATGCGGTATTTCTGCACATCATATAAAAAATGCCGCCTGATTTTCAGACGGCATAACAAATATTTTAAGAGCGGCGCTGCAACATCCAAGATTCGATCTTACGCGCGTCGTTGACTCGGGTTGTCGAAGTCGGCGAGTTCAGCAATACGATGGTAATCGGTTGGTTTTGGACGTTTGCCTTAACCACCATCGAACGTCCTGCTTCGCGGATATAACCGGTTTTCTGAAGCTCGATGTTCCAGCTGCCTTCGCGGACGAGGGCGTTGGAGTTTTTATAGTTTTGTCGGCCGTTTGCCGTCCAAACCGAGCCGTAGTTGGAGGTCGTGTTTTTGCGGATAAGCGGATATTTGCTCGCTGCGGCGACCATGCGGTTCAAATCGTTGGCGGTTGATACGTTTTGGAAATTTAGGCCGGTAGGTTCGTAGAAACGGCTGCTGTGCATGCCCAGGCTTTGCGCTTTGGCATTCATGGCGGCAACAAATGCCGACATACCGCCCGGATAGGTGCGGCCCAGCGCGTGTGTTGCGCGGTTTTCGCTGCTCATTAGGCTCAGGTGCAGCAATTCGCCGCGCGTCAGCGTCGTGCCGACGGCAAGGCGGCTGCCTGTACCTTTCAGGCGGTCGATTTCGTCGGAGGTAATGGTAATGCGTTCGTTCATATCCAAACGCGCGTCCAAAACGACCATCGCGCTCATCAGTTTGGAAATAGACGCAATCGGCATCACGCGGTCTGCGTTTTTCTGATACAGGATTTCGCCTGTTTTGTTGTTAAAAATCAGGGCGGACTGCGATGTCAAAAGCGGCCCCGCCATCATCGCCTGAGCCTCGATTTTTTGTGCGTGGCTTAATGCGAAAGCTTCCATCGGGTCATTTTGGGTTGGAAAATTTTGTTCCAAAAATTGACCCAAAACGTCCATATCGTCTGCAGCGGCAGGGGCGGCGGCGACAGTCAACGCCATACCCAAACAGGCGGCACTCAGTGTTTTATAAAATTTCATAACCGACATACTTCAACCAGTAGAATTTAAGACAATTGAATTATTAAAGGGGATATTTTGCTTAAAATACAACAAAATGTAAAGTTTAATATGGCTTTTTTGCGTTTGTTTGCATCTTTTTCCCAAATTGGAAACAATCTTAAGGATGGGAAATCATGGTGTGTTGCCATGCATCGGAGGGTCGTCTGAAAACCTTACGCCCAACAGCTTGCCATACGGTATTTGATAAACCTTAAGATACTGATTATACTTACCGACTTTGCCGAAAACCGTTCCCGCAACATTCGGATAACGGTTTGCCGATATTGCTTGAAAACAGAAGATAAATTATGACTGAAGAAAAACGCTCCTGCTCGTTTTGCGGAAAATCCGAGCATGAAGTCAAAAACCTGATTGAAGGCGAAAACGCTTTTATCTGTAACGAATGTGTAGAAACTTGCGGCGTAATGCTGCAAAGTTCAGACGACCTCTCCACAGAGAAATCTGCAACGGATGCGTCCCATCCGAACAACAAGCTGCCCACGCCTGCCGAAATCGTCGCCAACCTCAACGATCATGTTATCGGTCAGGAACAAGCCAAGAAAGCCTTGGCGGTGTCGGTGTACAACCATTACAAACGCCTGCGCCACCCTAAAGCCAACGGCAACGTCGAATTGTCGAAATCCAACATCCTGCTTATCGGTCCGACCGGTTCGGGTAAAACGCTGTTGGCGCAGTCTTTGGCGCGCAAACTGGACGTGCCGTTCGTGATGGCGGACGCGACCACGCTGACCGAGGCGGGTTATGTCGGTGAAGACGTCGAGCAAATCATTACCAAGCTTTTGGGCAAATGCGATTTCGATGTCGAAAAAGCCCAACGCGGTATCGTTTATATTGACGAAATCGACAAAATCTCGCGTAAAAGCGACAACCCGTCGATTACCCGCGACGTATCCGGCGAAGGCGTGCAACAAGCCTTGCTGAAACTGATTGAAGGTACGGTTGCCAGCGTTCCACCACAAGGCGGCCGCAAACATCCGAATCAGGAATTTATCAACGTCGATACGACCAACATCCTGTTTATCTGCGGCGGCGCGTTTGCAGGCTTGGAAAAAGTGATCCGTCAGCGTACTGAAAAAGGCGGTATCGGTTTCGGTGCGTCCGTTCACAGCAAGGACGAAAATGCCGACATTACCGGATTGTTTGAAATCGTCGAGCCTGAAGACTTGATTAAATTCGGTCTGATTCCCGAGTTAATCGGCCGTCTGCCCGTCATTGCCACGCTGGCGGAATTGGATGAAGACGCATTGGTCAACATTTTGACCGAGCCGAAAAATGCCTTGGTGAAACAATATCAAACTCTGTTCGGCATGGAAAATGTCGAATTGGAATTTGAAGAAGAAGCCCTGCGCAGCATCGCCCGTCAGGCAATGGAACGCAAAACCGGCGCGCGCGGCCTGCGCTCCATCGTTGAACGCTGCCTCTTGGACACCATGTATCAACTGCCTGATTTGAAAGGCGTGACCAAAGTTGTCATCGGTAAAAACGTCATCGAGAAAGGCGAACAGCCCAAGCTCTTGCGCGAAGACGGAAGCGAATATCAGGCAAACGCTCGGTAAAAGAACGAACCGGTCATTCCGATAAAACATAAAAGGTCGTCTGAAACCCTGTTTTCAGACGACCTTTTCGTATTTTTCAAGATAATTCGTTTCAATAGCAAACACCTATTACATCCGATAACATAAATATTCCAATTTTTGCCAAACTGGTCTATGATACCTAAAAGGATTGTTTACAATTCTTTGATTGCAAATCATTTGCAACGGATAGAAGAAAAACAGAAAAAAGGAACAAAGAGATGTTAGAAGCCTATCGCAAAGCCGCCGCCGAGCGTGCTGCCCTCGGTATCCCGCCCCTCCCTTTGAACGCGCAGCAAACCGCCGATTTGGTCGAGCTGCTGAAAAACCCGCCCGCAGGCGAAGGTGAATTCTTGGTCGAACTGCTTGCCCACCGTGTTCCGCCCGGTGTGGACGATGCCGCCAAAGTCAAAGCCTCATTCCTGGCTGCCGTTGCCGAAGGCAGCGCATCCAGCCCGCTGATTTCCCCCGAATATGCGACCGAACTTTTAGGTACAATGCTCGGCGGTTACAACATTCATGCCTTAATCGAACTCTTGGACAACGACAAACTCGCGCCCATTGCCGCCAAAGGTTTGAAACATACGCTTCTGATGTTCGATTCTTTCCACGACGTTCAGGAAAAAGCCGAAAAAGGCAATAAATACGCGCAGGAAGTTTTGCAATCTTGGGCGGATGCCGAATGGTTCACTTCACGCGCCAAAGTTCCCGAAAAAATCACCGTTACCGTCTTCAAAGTTGACGGCGAAACCAATACAGACGACCTCTCTCCCGCGCCCGACGCATGGAGCCGTCCCGATATTCCGCTGCACGCGCTGGCCATGCTGAAAAACCCGCGTGACGGCATCAATCCTGACAAACCGGGCGAAGTCGGTCCGATTAAATTGTTGGAAGAACTCAAAGCCAAAGGTCATCCCGTTGCCTATGTCGGCGACGTGGTCGGTACCGGCTCTTCACGCAAATCCGCCACCAACTCCGTCATTTGGCATACCGGCGAAGACATCCCGTTCGTACCGAACAAACGTTTCGGCGGCGTATGCTTGGGTGGAAAAATCGCGCCGATTTTCTTCAATACTCAAGAAGACTCTGGCGCGTTGCCGATTGAAGTCGATGTTTCCGCGCTGAAAATGGGTGATGTCGTCGATATTCTGCCTTATGAAGGCAAAATCGTGAAAAACGGCGAAACGGTTGCCGAGTTCAGCCTGAAATCCCAAGTATTGCTGGACGAAGTGCAAGCCGGCGGCCGTATCAACCTGATTATCGGTCGCGGTCTGACCGCCAAAGCGCGCGAAGCACTGAAACTGCCTGCTTCCACCGAATTCCGCCTGCCTCAAGCACCTGCAGAAAGCAAAGCGGGTTTCACATTGGCACAAAAAATGGTCGGTCGCGCCTGCGGTTTGCCCGAAGGACAAGGCGTTCGTCCGGGTACTTACTGCGAACCGCGCATGACGACTGTCGGCTCGCAAGACACTACCGGCCCGATGACCCGCGACGAGTTGAAAGACTTGGCTTGTTTGGGTTTCTCTGCCGATATGGTAATGCAGTCTTTCTGTCACACCGCTGCTTATCCGAAACCTGTCGATGTGAAAACCCATAAAGAACTGCCAGCCTTTATTTCCACCCGTGGCGGCGTATCTCTGCGTCCGGGCGACGGCGTGATCCATTCATGGCTCAACCGCCTGCTGCTGCCCGATACCGTCGGTACCGGCGGCGACAGCCACACCCGTTTCCCTATCGGTATTTCCTTCCCTGCCGGCTCCGGCTTGGTTGCTTTCGCAGCAGCCACCGGCGTGATGCCGCTCGATATGCCTGAATCTGTATTGGTACGCTTCAGCGGCAAACTGCAACCGGGCGTAACCTTGCGCGATTTGGTGAACGCCATTCCGCTTTATGCGATTAAACAAGGTTTGCTGACCGTTGCCAAAGCCGGTAAGAAAAACATCTTCTCCGGCCGCATCCTCGAAATCGAAGGCCTGCCTGATTTGAAAGTAGAGCAAGCCTTTGAATTGACCGACGCCTCCGCCGAACGCTCCGCCGCCGGCTGTACCGTGAAGCTCAACAAAGAGCCGATTATCGAGTACATGAAATCCAACGTTGTGTTGATGAAAAACATGATTGCCGACGGCTATCAAGACCCGCGTACTTTGGAACGCCGTATCAAAGCAATGGAAAAATGGCTGGCGAATCCGAAGCTGCTCGAAGCGGATAAAGATGCCGAATACGCCGCCGTGATTGAAATCAACATGGACGACATCAAAGAGCCGATTATCGCCTGCCCGAACGACCCGGACGACGTATGCTTCATGTCCGAACGTTCCGGCACCAAAATCGACGAAGTGTTCATCGGTTCGTGCATGACCAACATCGGCCACTTCCGCGCCGCTTCCAAACTTTTGGAAGGCAAGAGCGACATCCCCGTCCGCCTGTGGATGGCGCCGCCGACCAAAATGGACGCGAAAGAGTTGTCTGACGAAGGTCACTACGGCGTACTCGGCCGCGCCGGCGCGCGTATGGAAATGCCGGGCTGTTCGCTGTGTATGGGTAACCAAGCACAAGTACACGAAGGCGCGACCGTCATGTCCACTTCCACCCGCAACTTCCCGAACCGCTTGGGTAAAAACACCTTCGTTTACCTCGGCTCAGCAGAGTTGGCGGCGATTTGCTCCAAACTGGGCAAAATCCCGACCGTTGAAGAATACCAAGCCAACATCGGCATCATCAACGAACAAGGCGACCAAATCTACCGCTACATGAACTTCAACGAAATCGACAGCTACAACGAAGTAGCCGAGACCGTGAATGTTTAATAAGTAGGTAAAGCAGTTTCAGACGACCCCTTCAATGTTTAAATCCATGAGGTCGTCTGAAAATAAAAAAACAGAACAGTTTTCGCTGTTCTGTTTTTGTATAGTGGATTAACTCTAAATCAGGACAAGGCGACGAAGCCGCAGACAGTACAGATAGTACGTTCAGCACCTTAGAGAATCGTTCTCTTTGAGCTAAGGCGAGGCAACGCCGTACTGGTTTAAAGTTAATCCACTATATTTTAAACCGCCGTTTTTTCTTCCTATGTTGCTTTGAATGGAAGAGGGCGCGGAAGCGCAATGGTTTGATTCGGCAATATTCAGCGGCTCAAATGCCGTCAGTTTTGAAAAAATCCGCCTAAAAAACATTATTTTTAGGCGGATTGGTCAGATTAATTCGGGTATCGAATTGGAAGCCTGAATTTGCAAACCTTCCTTGTATTTTTTAGCTTAACGCCGCTCCTGCCTGCGTATCAGCCAAACGGCGAGCAGGGCGAAGGCTATGGTGGGCAGTGCGCCGGCGAGGAAGGGTGGGACGCCGTAGAGTTGGCTGGTAAAGCCGAAGAGCCGTCCGGCGAAGTGGAACAGCAAGCCGAGGCAGATACCGCCGAAGAGCTTCAAACCCATATTGCCGTGGCGGGTGGTTTGCGGGGTGAAGGCGAAGGCGACGAGTGCCATGACCCAGGCGGCGACGGGGTAAACCAATTTGCGCCACCAGGCGATGGCGTAGATCTGGGTGTTTTGGTTGTTGTTTTCGAGGTGGCTGATGTAGGTGGTCAGTTCGCCGACCGACATTTGGTCGGGTTTGACAAGCAATACGTCCATCAGGTTGCGTTTGACGGCGATCGGCCAGTTTTCTTCGGTGGCGGTCGAGACTTCGACTTTGTCTTCGCTAAGCGTGCTGCGGCGGATGTTTTTCAACTGCCAACTGCCGTCGTTGTTTAAAACGGCGGATTCGGCTTCCGTTGCCTGCGTCAGCTCGTTTTTGTCGTTGCGCACCCAAATTTTAATGCCCAGCAGGGTATGGTCGGGCAGCATTTCGCGCACGTTGATGATGCTGTTTTTTTCTTTGAGCCAAAGCCCAGTATTGCCGGTGCTGATTTTGCCGTTGATGGCGGCGGATTTGATGTTTTCGGCTTTTTGGCTGAGGGTGGGGGCAATCCATTCTCCGAGCGCGGCGGTGGCGATGGCGAAAATCAGTCCGAACTGCGACAGGATCAGCAGCAGTTTTTTGGTGCTCATGCCGCTTGCTTTGATGACGGTCAGTTCGCTGCCGGCAGCAAGCTGGCTGAGGGAGACGAGTCCGCCGATGAGGACGGCGAGGGGCATGAGTTCGTAGGCGCGCGCGGGCATCTGCATGAGGACGTATTGCGCCATGGTTGCGCCGTTATAGCTGCCTTTGCCCAAGTCGCCGACTTCGTTGATGATCTCGAAAAAGCTGTATAGGGCGAGGAAGGCCAGGAGGGCGTAAACCGCCATAACCGCCATTTGGCGGATGATGTAACGTGAAATCAGGTTCATTTTCCGCCTTTCAATGTCAGACTTTTGCCAACCGCCTGCCAGAAGGGTTGGCTAGGCATGCTGCGGACGCGCAGAAGTACGATTGCGATGACGAACATGATGATGTGCATGGGCAGCAGTCCGAGCCAGAAATGGATTTTGCCGTCTTCCACAGCATTGCGCAGGAAGGTCAGTCCGTTTTGGTAAATCAGGAAAAGCCCGATGGCGACGAGGATGTTGTAGGTGTGGCCGCTGCGCGGGTTGAAATAGGAAAGCGGCACGGCAAGCAGGCAGAGCAGTAGGACGCTGACGGTCAGCGAGATACGCCACATCAATTCCGCCTGATGTTGCGGGTTGCTGCTGCCGATGAGCTGCGATGTCGGGATGGTGCGGCGGTGGGAAACGGGGTCGATGAGCTTGGGCGTGGTGCTGATAATCAGGCTGAGGTTTTGGAAGGAAACGCGGTTGTAGTCGGCTTTGCCGGGCGTGCCGCTGTAACGGTAGCCGTTGCGCAGGTCAAGCGTGCGCTTGTTGTCGTTCAGTGAGAAATTGCCTTCTTTGGCGAAGATAATGTTGTCGTTGCCGTTTTTATCCTGTTCGCGCAGGAACAGGTTTTTCATGATGCCCGATTCGGTGTCGAAGGTTTCGACGAAGTAAACCCTGCCGTTGCGCTTGCCCAGGCTGTTGAACTCGCCTGCTTCCACCATGGACAATTCTTGTTTCTGCTTGAGGATTTCGGCGTATTCGCGGCTGCGCAGTTCTGCCCACGGCATGACCCAAAGCTGCATGACGGCAATCAGGATGGCAAACGGTACGGCAAACTGCATGACGGGGCGTATCCACTGTTTCAACGCCAATCCGCAGGAGAGCCAGACCGACATTTCGCTGTCGCGCCAGTAGCGGGTCAACACGGTCAGCGTGCTGATAAACGCGGTCAAAACCAGCAAAAGCGGCGTCATGCCGATGACCCAGAAGCCGACCAATGCCAACACGGCATCGATGGCGACGCGCCCGTCGGCGGCACGGCCGAGCAGGTTGATTGCCTGAGTGGAGACCAACACTGCCAAGAGTACGACGAAAATGCCGACGGCGGTAAAAGAGAGTTCTTTGATGAAGTTTCTTTGATAAATCATAGAATCGCGGCTAGGAGCGGTAGCGGTTCGGCGCAGGCGGATTGTCTGCGCAAGGTTTCAGACGACCTCTCAAATGGAGTACAATCTTTCCAACCGTTTTCAGACGACCCCTTGATGCAAAGGGTCGTCTGAAACTACCCGAAACCATCTCAATCAGGAGAATAAACGTGGAATTTAGCACAAAAGCCGGAACCTTGCAGCCGCAACAGGCAGGCGCGCAGTTATTTGTCTGCACCGAAACTGCACAATTAAACCACCCGACCGCCCTTGCCCTTTTGTCTTCGCTTGAAGAAGGTCAAACTTTTGCCGACACCAAAATCCCGACGGACAACGGTTTGCAGGCAGTCGCCGTCGTCCGCCTCGACAAAACCGACCGCGCCGCGCTGAACAAGGCCGCTGCCGAAGCCGCTAAATGGGCGCAAAATCAGGAAACGGTCAATGCGGACATCCATGCCTTCGATGAAGCGCAAGCCGCCGTCGTTGCCGAAGCCTTCGCCATCGCGTTCGGCAACGCCGCCTACCGTTTCGACCGCTACAAAAAAGAAGCCAAGCCCGCCAAATTCGCACAAGCCGTGTTTTACACCGCACACGAAGCCGCCGTCAAAGAAGCCCTGCGCGTCGCCGAAGCGCAGGTTTACGGACAAAGCCTCTGCCGCGACTTGGGCAACGCCGCGCCCAACGAATGCACGCCCGAATTCTTAGCGCGCACCGCCAAAGCCGAAGCCGAAAAACTGGGCGCACACGCCAAAATCATCGAAAAAGACTACATCAAAGAAAACATGGGTTCGTTCTGGTCGGTCGCCAAAGGCAGCGTGGAAGACCCCTATCTGATTGAATTGAGCTACTTCGGCGCAGCCGACAAAGAAGCCGCCCCCGTCGTCTTGGTCGGCAAAGGCATCACCTTCGACACCGGCGGCATCTCCCTCAAACCCGGTCTGAACATGGACGAAATGAAGTTTGACATGTGCGGCGCGGCAACCGTCATCAGCACCTTCTGCGCCGCCGTCAAACTGCAACTGCCGATCAACCTCGTCGCCGTCGTCGCCACCTGCGAAAACATGCCTTCCGGCGCGGCAAACAAACCGGGCGACGTCGTGAAAAGCATGAAAGGCCTAACGATTGAAGTGTTGAACACCGATGCCGAAGGCCGTCTGATTTTGTGCGACGCGCTTACTTACGCCGAGCAGTTCAAACCCAAAGCCGTCATCGACGTCGCCACCCTGACCGGCGCGTGCATCATCGCCTTGGGACATGACGTCAGCGGCGTGATGGGCAACAATCAGGATTTGGTCGACAGCCTGCTGGCTGCTTCCCGCAATGTGGACGACAAAGCATGGCAACTGCCGCTCTTTGAAACCTACAAAGACCAGCTCAAATCCAATTTCGCCGACATCCCCAACATCGGCACGCCCGGCGCAGGCACGATTACCGCCGCCACCTTCCTGTCTTATTTCACCGAAGACTACCCGTGGGCGCACCTCGACATCGCAGGTACGGCATGGAAATCCGGCAGCGAAAAAGGCGCGACCGGCCGCCCCGTTCCCTTGTTGTTGAACTATCTGCGCAACGTGAAATAAACTTGGATGCCTGCGGGGCAAGCAACCGACCCCGCAGGTCGTCTGAAAACGGAACGCATCAACTAATGCAGGCTGTTCGAAAACATATCGGGTTTGGTAACCCCATTATGCAGCGTTGTTGTTCATCGTCCAGCAGTCGGTAATCTTACCGTCTTTGATTTTCAGAAAATCCGTACCGACTTTGACGGCGGTTTGGTTACCGAGCGTAGCGGTTACACGCCAATATGCAGAAATTGTGTCGCCGTCGCGGAACGGACCGAGTACGATTTCATAATGCAAATCTGCTTTAGCACGAATGGTAGCTATCCAAGCCTTTGCACTGGCTATGTCAGTTACGGGTGCGGGTGGTGGAGTGGAATCAGCGGTCAGATGTGCTTTGAAGTTGTTTGACAGCAGTTCATCGGCAATGTTGAGATTGCCATTCCACATCTGTGTCCATGCAGTATAGATTTTTTGTGTTTCGGTCATGCTTTTGTCTCTTAACGATGTTGGGTAATAAGGAAAATCCTGTGCTGAAAAGCTGGGAAATGATGCTATGTAATCTTACCTGTCGTCAATATTGATACGAAAACTGCCTGAATGCAGCCTGCGCTTTATCTGCCCCAAAAAAACAAACGGAGAACCATGATGAAACCGCTATTTGCCGCATTGTCCGTCGCCTTTCTGCTCGGCACGACCGTCAGCGTTCACGCCGCAGAACAGGCCAAACCGACTGACCGCAGCGTCCAAGTGTACAAAAAAGCCGATTTGGCGGAGTGGAACCGCGAAAACGCAGCCGGAGGCAAAGGCCCGCTGCTCGGCCGCTTCGCCTTCAACCGCTACCAGACCGCCGCCCAAGACGCGTTCAGGGAAATCGGCTGGCTGACCCTGCCGCCGGGCGCATCCATCGGCGAACACAAACACACCGACAACGAAGACGTTTACATCATCGTATCGGGCAAAGGCGTGTTTACCGACAGCACGGGCAAACAGACCCCAGTCGGCGCCGGCGACATCACCATCGCCCGCCCCGGCCAGTCCCATGCGTTGAAGAACATCGGTAAAGAGCCGCTGGTCTTCCTTGACCTGATTGCCGAGACCGCCGCCGCCCAAGCTGCCAAATAGCAGTCATCAAACCGACAAGGTCGTCTGAAAACCATATTGCGTTTTCAGACGACCTTTTTTGTTGTTTAGGCAACATGATTCGTTCCAAGCAAACGGGGGGATGACGCGCTGCCGCTGTTTCCGTCTTTTTTATCATTTTCAAGATATTGGGTTTCAGACGACCTTTGGTTTTCGCTGTTTGTATGGGTTTTGGTTTGGCTGTTTTGCCGCACCAAATGCGATTCGCTTCTTGAATTCTTGTCATATTAATGATGTGATGTTATATAATAACAATCTATTTGAAATATGACGGGAAACCTAAAATGACACCAACCACGCTTAAACCTATTGTTTTATCTATTCTTTTAATCAGTTCCCCCATTCTCGCCCAAGCGCATGAAACCGAGCAGACGGTGGACTTGGAAACGGTCAACGTCGTCGGTAAAAGCCATCCGCGTGCCACTTCGGGGCTGCTGCACGCATCGACTGCCTCCGACAAAATCATCAGCGGCGATACTTTGCGGCAAAAAGCCGTCAATCTCGGCGACGCGCTCAACGGCGTGCCGGGCGTCCATGCTTCGCAATACGGCGACGGCGCGTCTGCGCCTGTGATACGCGGGCAGACGGGCAGGCGGATTAAAGTGTTGAACCATCACGGCGAAACGGGCGACATGGCGGATTTCTCGCCCGACCATGCCCTGATGGTGGACACCGCCTTGTCGCAACAGGTCGAAATCCTACGCGGGCCGGTAACGTTGTTATACAGCTCGGGCAATGTGGCGGGGTTGGTGGATGTTGCCGACGGAAAAATCCCCGAAAAAATGCCTGAAAACGGCGCATCGGGCGAACTCGGGCTGCGTTTGAGCAGCGGCAATCTGGAAAAACTCACGTCCGGCGGCATTAACGTCGGACTGGGCAAAAACTTCGTGTTGCACACGGAAGGGCTGTACCGCAAATCAGGCGACTACGCCGTACCGCGTTACCGCAAAGAAGAGGGTCGTCTGAAACGCCTGCCCGACAGCCATGCCGATTCGCAAACAGGCAGCATCGGGCTGTCTTGGGTGGGCGAGAAAGGCTTTATCGGAGCGGCATACAGCGACCGTCGTGACCGCTACGGACTGCCTGCCCACAGCCATCTCTACGACGACTGCCACGCCGACATCATTTGGCAGAAAAGTTTGATTAACAAACGCTATTTGCAGCTTTATCCGCACCTGTTGACTGAAGAAGACATTGATTACGACAATCCGGGCTTGAGCTGCGGTTTCCACGACGACGATAATGCACACGCGCACCTCCACAGCGGCAAACCGTGGATAGACCTGCGCAACAAACGCTACGAAATCCGCGCCGAATGGAAGCAGCCGCTCCCTGGTTTCGAAGCCCTGCGCGTGCATCTGAACCGCAACGACTACCGCCACGACGAAAAAGCGGGCGATTCAGTGGAAAACTTCTTCAAAAACAAAACGCAAAATGCCCGCATCGAATTGCGCCACCTGCCCATAGGTCGTCTGAAAGGCAGTTGGGGCGTGCAATATTTGACCCAAAAATCCAGCGCGCTTTCCGCCATTCCCGAAACCGTCCAACAGCCGATGCTGATCGACAATGATGTGCATCATTACAGCTTTTTCGGCGTAGAACAGGCAAATTGGGACAACTTCTCGCTTGAAGGCGGCGTGCGCGTTGAAAAACAAAAAGCTGCCATTCAGTACGACAAAGCCCTGATTGATCGGGAAAACTACTACAACCAACCCCTGCCCGACCTCGGTGCGCACCGCCAAACCGCCCGCTCGTTCGCGCTTTCCGGCAACTGGTATTTCTCGCCCCAACACAAACTCAGCCTGACCGCCTCCCATCAGGAACGCCTACCGTCAACGCAAGAGCTGTACGCACACGGCAAACACGTCGCCACCAACACTTTTGAAGTCGGCAACAAACACCTCAACAAAGAGCGTTCCAACAACATCGAACTCGCGCTGGGCTATGAAGGCGACCGCTGGCAATACAATCTGGCACTCTACCACAACCGCTTCGGTAACTACATCTACGCCCAAACCCTAAACGACGGACGCGGTCCCAAATCCATCGAAGACGACAGTGAAATGAAGCTCGTGCGCTACAACCAATCCGGCGCAGACTTCTACGGCGCGGAAGGCGAAATCTTCTTCAAACCCACGCCTCGCTACCGCATCGGATTTTCCGGCGACTACGTCAGAGGTCGTCTGAAAAACCTTCCGTCGCTGCCCGGTAGGGAAGACGCCTACGGCAACCGCCCACTCATTGCCCAAGCCGACCAAAACGCCCCGCGCGTTCCCGCCGCACGGCTCGGCTTCCACCTGAATGCCGCGCTGACCGACCGCATCGATGCCCATCTCGACTACTACCGCGTGTTTGCCCAAAACAAACTCGCCCGCTACGAAACGCGCACGCCCGGACACCATATGCTCAACCTCGGCGCAAACTACCGCCGCCGCACCAGCTACGGCGAGTGGAATTGGTACGTCAAAGCAGACAACTTGTTCAACCAATCCGTTTACGCCCACAGCAGCTTCCTGTCCGACACCCCGCAAATGGGACGCAGCTTCACCGGCGGCGTGAACTTTAAGTTTTAAACGTAACGGATTTCTTGCAAAACCTTAAATATTTTCAGGGGCAGCCGTCAGGTTTGCTTTTGGGGATGTTGGGTTTCGCAGGAGTGTGAGAAAGGTCGTCTGAAAAACCATATTGCGTTTTCAGACGACCTTTGAGTTTGTAGTGCCGCTCAAACCTTGTCGGTTTAAAGCTCAAGACTGATAGCGCGACAGGCTCAAGTCGTCGCTGCGGATTTCGGTGTCTTTGCCGCACACGATATCGGCGGTCAATTTTGCCGAGCCCAGCGACATGGTCCAGCCCAAAGTGCCGTGACCTGTGTTCAGGAACAGGTTGTCAAAGCGGGTGCGGCCGATTAGTGGTGTGCTGTCGGGCGTCATCGGTCTGAGTCCGCTCCAGAACAATGCCTGATTCAAGTCGCCGCCTTCGGGGAACAAATCGTTGACGACCAAAGCCAGCGTTTCGCGGCGTTTTTCGGACAGTTTGATTTCGTAGCCGGACAATTCCGCCATGCCGCCGACGCGGATTCTGTTGTCGAAGCGCGTGATGGCGACTTTGTAGCTTTCGTCCAAAACGGTGGAAACCGGTGCGCCGTCTGAGTTTGTGACGGGCAGGGTCAAGGAATAGCCTTTGACAGGGTAAATGGGCAGATTGAGATCCAACTGCGCCAAAACCGTTCTGCTGAAGCAGCCGAGCGCGCAGACGAAGGCATCTGCTTCAAACCGTTCTGTTTCTGTTTCGACTGCGCTGATGCGTTGCCCGTTGTGTTCGATGCGGCGGATGGTTTGGTTGAAATGGAACTGTACGCCTTTTCCCAGACAGAGTTGGTACAGGTTTTGGGTGAAGAGGTGGCAGTCGCCGGTCGCATCCGCAGGCAGGTGCAGTCCGCCGGCAATTTTGGCGGTAACGCGTGCAAGCGCAGGCTCGAATTCTGCGCATTCTTCGGGTTTCAGACGACGGTACGGCACGCCGTATCGTTCCAAAACGCTAATGTCTTGTTCTGCCGCTTCGACTTCTTTGGCTTGGCGGAAAATCTGCAAAGTGCCTTTTTTGCGTCCCTCGAAATTCATGCCGGTTTGCGCTTCAAAACGGCGGAACATCTCGCGGCTGTATTCGGAAATCCTGACCATGCGCTCTTTGTTGGTTTGATAGCTGGCGGCGTTGCAGTTTTGCAGCATTTGCCAGAGCCATTTGATTTGATACAGGCTGCCGTCGGGGCGGAACAGCAGGGGAGGATGGCTTTTAAACAGCCATTTCAGTGCTTTGGTCGGAATGCCGGGTGCCGCCCAAGGCGTGGTATAGCCGTAAGAGAGCTGTCCGGCATTGGCGAAACTGGTTTCCATTGCCACGCCTTCGGCGCGGTCGATTACGGTTACCTCATGTCCGGCTTCCGCCAGATACCACGCGCAGGATACACCGGCAACTCCAGCACCTAAAACAAGCACTTTCATTTTGTTCCTCCTCTGACTTTTTTCAAAAATACAGATATGAGGTCGTCTGAAACACATTTTCAGACGACCTCGGCAGGCATCAATGCGGCAACTCTCCGTTTCTGACTTTTTGTTTGAAGTCACGCGTTTCATTGACGATCACTTTAGCCATTAAAAGGAGTGCGATCAGGTTGGGCAGCGCCATCAGACCGTTGAAGGTATCTGAAGCCAGCCATACCAAATCAAGGCTCAAGACTGTACCCAGCATGACGGAAGAGACATAACCGACGCGGTACAAACCGGCAAACTTCTCGCCGAATACATAAACCGCGCATTTCTCCCCGTAATAGCACCAGCCCAAAATGGTTGAGTAGGCGAAGAAAATCAGACCGATGGTGACAATCCAGCCGCCGATGCCGGGCAGCATTTTTTGGAACGTGACGGTCGTCAGTGCCGCGCCGCTCAATTCAGGTTTGACAAACTCGCCGCCCGCGCCGAGCAGACCCATCACCAAAATGATGCCGGTAATCGAACAAACGACGATGGTGTCCAAAAACGTACCGGTCATGGAAACCAATGCCTGACGGACGGGATGGTCGGTTTTCGCGGCTGCGGCGGCAATCGGTGCAGAACCCATGCCCGCTTCGTTGGAGAACACGCCGCGCGCCACGCCGTAGCGGATTACCGTGCCGATAGCGCCGCCCGCCACTGCTTGTGCGCTGAACGCATCGGAGAAAATCAGCTTGACGGCAGGCACCAGCGCATCGGAATTGATGACGATAATGGAAATACCGCCCACCACATAAAACACCGCCATAGCGGGTACGATGAAAGAAGCGGCTTTGGCGATGCCTTTGATACCGCCCAAAACGACGATGGCAGTCAGAACCGTCAACGTAATGCCGGTATAGACAGGTTCGACGCCGAAGCTCGTCTGAACCGCTTGAGCGACCGAGTTGGATTGTACGGAGCTGCCGATGCCGAACGAAGCGAATGTGCCGAATAAAGCGAACGCCAACGCCATCCATTTCCAGTTTTTACCCAAACCGTTTTCGATGTAATACATGGGCCCGCCGGACATTTCGCCTTTGGAGTTGGTCACGCGGTATTTCACCGCCAACACGCCTTCGCCGTATTTGGTCGCCATGCCGAAAACGGCGGTCATCCACATCCAAAATACCGCGCCCGGGCCGCCGGTCACTACGGCAGTCGCCACGCCGGCGATATTGCCCGTGCCGATGGTGGCGGACAGGGCAGTCATCAAAGCGGCGAAATGGGAAATATCGCCTTCGTGGTCTTCGCCGTCTTCATGCTTCTTTGACGGCACGAAAGCCTGCTTCAGCGCATAGCCCAACATGGTGAATTGCAAGCCTTTCAGCATGACGGTCAGCAAAATGCCCGTGCCGACCAGCAGCACCAGCATGACAGGCCCCCAGACCCAGCCGCTGATGGTTTCAAAAAAGGCTTTGAGGTTGTCTAAAAACCATTGCATGAGTTTCTCCTTTGTCTGTTTTATATTTTTTACGCACCACTATTTTTGTAGTGTCATGTAATTTCAGCACAGAATATTCAAGAACACAATATCTTTCTTTTTTAAAAGTTTTTCGCCGTTACGCCTCAAGCGTGTGCCAAATCAGGCTAAACATATTGTTTACAATCTGAAAAATATAGTGGATTAAGATTGTCAACCTGTAAACGCATACGGTTCAACTGAAAAACCGAGGTCGTCTGAAAAAAAACGGCGGACGCTTTGGGGATGGAAATACGCCATAGGCGCATCGGTATGGTTTGGCGATAAAAAACTGCACCTTAATAGTTTGGAGGGGATGTCCAACTTTTGGGGTGCAGTTCGATTTCAGACGACCTTTGGGAAACGGTCGTTTGTCGGGAAGGGTTTGGCGCCGTTATGGTTTGACGGCTTTTCCGTTGATGGTGACGGATGTGAGTTTGAGGTCGTAAGTTTTGCCGTCGTCGGTGTAATTGATTTCGGCGGGGATGTTGTTGAAGGCGGGGGCGAACGAATAGGTTACGGTGTCGTCGCCGCGTTTGACGCGGTATTTGTTGACTGTGGTGGTACCGCCGCCGATTTTGTAGTTTTCGCTGCCGACTTTGGTCATGCCGCTGACGGGGTAGAGTTTTTTGCCGTTGGTGATGTTCAGGCCGGACGGCAGGCGGGCATCGTTGGCGGCAAGCTGCCAAGCCAGAGTAAAGAGGTCGAGTGTCGTGCCGCCGGTTTTGGCGGTTTCGCTCGAACCGGCTTTGCCGTAAGTGATGCTGTTACCGCTGAATTTGGCTTCGGCATAGAGTTTGCCGCCGCGGACGTCTTTATAGTATTTGGGACGGAGGGTGTTGCCGCTGATGGTGCCGCCGGATTCGAAGCGGATGCTGTACATCGGGACTTTGATTCTGGACACGATGGTGTATTGGTTGCCGCTGCGTGTGAAGGTCATGGTGGCGGGTATGCCGTAGCTGCCGGAGTATTTCAGGGTGGCTGATTGGGGCAGTCCTGCGGCATAGGCGTTTGCGGCGCTTAGGGAGAGGGCGGCGGCGATTAGCAGGGTGGGTGTTTTCATGATGTCATTCCTCCTGTTTTGGGTCGTCTGAAAGAATTTCAGACGAGCTTGGGTTTATTGGAGATTGCCCGAACCGAACATAAATTCTATCTGGCTTTGGTAATAGCTGTTGCCGTTGCGTTTGTCGAAGTCTGCGGCAAACTCGCGGGCATGTTGCGCCGCTTTTTTGTCAAAAGGAGAAAGCGCGATGAGGTAGTCCAAATAGAGCATATTGTCGTTTGGGGCATGTCGAATGATGGTGTCGCCGTGCCGGTTCATCAAATCGAGGGCACGTTGCGACTGTCCGAGTTTGTACGCCAGTTGGGAAAAGAGGGGGATCAGGCGGACGAACTCTTCGTCTTCTTCGACGTTGATTTTGTCTATGGCTTCGTCCAAAAGGCGTTCCGCCTCCTCGTATTTGCCCAGCCTTATCATGCTGTCGATGACGGGGTAGTAGGTGAGGTGCGGCACTTCGGCGCAGGTCATTTCGCCCGTTAAGATGGGCTGGGCGGTATCGATGGCTTTTTGGTACTGCCCGATAAAATGGTAGAAATTGACCTGCTCGGACTGTTCGCACGCGGGACAGTCGGAAAATTCATCTGCGGCGGTTTGCTGCCATTTTTGGAAATTTTCTTTGGCGGCGGCGTGGTCTCCGGTCAGGATGTTTTGCAGCATCAGTGTTTTATAAAATGATGAAAGACTGAACCGCATGTTTTCATAGTGGTAACGCATTGTTTCGTTCGCTTCCTCGATTTCCTTTTTGTTGAGAAAGAGGTCGCGGGCAAGTATGGGAATGATCCATTTGAATTTCCACTGGCAATCGATTAAATCGTCGAAGCCTTCGGGAAAGCCGTCGTCTTCAGGATGCTGCTCGTAGCTTTCGTCACAGCGGTCCAAGTGATGGTCGATCAGCCAGTTTAGGCAGTGCAGCTTGAAACCGGGAGAAAAAGAGCGGTTATTGAGTGGGTCTCCGACAACAAAATCGCATACCGCCCGCGTTATTTCGGGTTTGTTTTCGACGCTTTGGTTGAATAAATCGATAGCTTTGCTTTGGCGTTTACGGTAGTCGGATTCGGAAATGATATCCGAAAGGGTCAACCGGTTTTGGCTCATGGTGTTTCCTTGTGGGGTGCTGCGCATTGGGCAGGATTACGCGAGTAAGGTTTGTCCTTCGGCGTTGCGCTCTGAATTGAATACGCGGTTGCCTTCGATTTTCAGACGACCTGCAACGAAATCGGCAACGGCTTGCGGGAAAAGGCAGTGTTCGACGGTCAGGACGCGTGCGGCAACGTCGTCGGGCGTATCGCCGTCGAGGATCGGGACGATGCCTTGCGAGATAATCGGACCGCAGTCCAGCTCGGGGGTTACAAAATGGATGGTGCAGCCTGCGACGCGGCAGCCGGCTTCAAGGGCGCGTTCGTGGGTATGCAGGCCGGTGAAGGCGGGGAGGATGGACGGGTGGATGTTGATCAGGCGGTTTGAGTAATGGGCGCAGAATTCGGGCGTGAGGATGCGCATAAAGCCTGCGAGGACGACCAAATCGGGTTGATAGGCATCGATTTTCTCCATCATGGCTTGGTCGAAAGCAAGGCGGCTGGGGAAGTCTTTGTGGTTGAGGCTGTCGGTGGCGATGCCGCGCTCGGCTGCCCAAGCCAGTCCGGCGGCGGTTGCGCTGTTGCTGAGGACGGCGGCGATGCGGGCGTTTGGAATGGCGGCATTGACGATGGCCTGCATATTGCTGCCGCGGCCGGAGATGAGGATAACGATGTTTTTCATGGTGTCGGTTGTAGGAGGTTGGTAGGTTTTATTGTATAGCAAAATAAAATCGCAATGTTATGGCGCAGGTTTATTGGGGGTTTGATGGGATAGGAGGTCGTCTGAAACGGGGTAAACCATGTTTTGCGAATATATAGAACAGAAATGCCCGAAACGGATTCGGTTCGGGCATCGGGTTAAAGCGCAGGCTTATTGGACTTTTTGAATGTCAACTTGACCGGGAGCGGGTTGGAAATCTTCGGGTTTGCCGATTTTAACCAGCTTCACGTCGAATACCAAAGTGGAATTCGGACCGATTTTCCCGCCCGGCATGACTTGGTCGCGGTAGGCGAGTTTGGATGGGATGTAGAAGGTGGCTTCGCTGCCTTCTTTCAAGAGTTGGATGCCTTCGGCCCAGCCGGGGATAACTTGGCTGACGGGGAAGGTAACAGGACCGCCGTTGGCTTTGCTGCTGTCGAAGACGGTACCGTCAATCAGGCGGCCTTCGTATTCGACAACGACGATGTCGTCTTTTTTAGGCTGTTTGCCGTCACCTTCTTTGGTGATTTTGTATTGCAGGCCGGAAGCAGTGGTTTTCACACCTTCTTTAGTGGCGTTTTCTTTGAGGAACGCTTCGCCTTTTTCCAGGTTGGCTTTGGCGTCAGCCTGAAGTTTTTCCGCTGCTTTGACTTGTTGTTCTTTCAGGAATTTCATCATGACTTCTTGTGCTTGGGCCTCAGTCATTTTGCTTTCTTTGCCGTCATAAGAGGCTTGCAAGGCTTCGATGAAGACTTTCATGTCGATTTCCGCGCCCTGATCTTTCATTTGTTTCAGGGAGCTGCCGATGTCCATACCCATTGCGTAGCTGGCTTGTTGGACCGGTGTGCCGATAGAGGATGCGTCTTTTGCGGCAGATGCGCCGGAAGCTGCGGATGCCGATGCGGGTGCAGAGGCTGAAGCAGGTGTATTGGCGTCTTTTTTGTCGCAGGCGGTCAGTGCCAATGCGGCGGCGATTGCCAATGCGCTGAATTTGAAAGTTTTGTTCATGATGTTTTCGTCTTTTAAAAGGGGTCAGTAAAAGAAAGTCGGGATTATAGCCCAGTTTGAATCAAAAGGAATCAAGGCTGTTTAAATTTTCGGCTTATCGTGTAAAGCCGTTTTCAGACGACCTTCGATTTTAGGCTTTGCCCGTCATATCGTGGTGTTCGATGGTAAAGCCGTTTTTTCTGTATGCGCTGAAGCGTTCGCGGGCGTCGGCGAGCTCTTCCAAGCTGCTGCCTACAATTTCAAGCACACGGGCGGGGACGACGGGGGCTTCGTTCCAAAAGTCGGGCGAGAGATTGAGGACGGTGGCGTTTTCAGGGACAGTGGGTAAAGTATCGCCGAACGCGAGCCATACGGGTGTTTCAGACGACATGGGTTGGTCGGCTTGCCAAATTTCATGCGGAATGAAGCTTTCGGGAGTTTGTTGCCAAAGGTCGCGGTCGAGGCGGCGGATGGTTTCATCGGAATCCGACCAGACCAATATCTGCCCGCCGTCGCGTATGGCGCGCGCAATCAGGCGGCAGGCGAAGGCGGCGGGGTCGGCGGCGTGGGTGTAGAAAGTGGCTTTGGGCATGATGCACGGGGCAGGGGAGGAAATGGGGGATTATAGTAAAAACGTTGTGAAAGGGCTATGGTGGGGCTGCCTTACCGGCTTGGTTATCAAACGTATTGATCAGCCGTCTCTTGCCTGCGTCAGAATATTCAGGCATCCGTACGCTTGTCAGGATGCCTTGTCAAAGAATATCAGGTTTTCAGACGACCTTTTGGGATGGTTGTTTGTAACACGATGGAAAATTTACTGAACAGGAAGCCTGAAATGTCCGGTAATGGTATAGCGGTAGAGGATGTCGTCTTCGCGGGTTCCCAAACCGATATTGTGGATAATCAAGGGTCTGTCTCCGATTTTGCGGTCGGAGACGATGCCGATGTGGGGGCGGTTGCCTTTAAGCTCCCAAGTCACAATATCGCCTGCCTGATAATTCGTATCCTGTACCGCCCAGCCTTGGCGTGTGAAATAAGTCATGAGGTTGGGCACCCGGCGGTGGTCGATGTTGGCATCGGGTTGTTTCAAGCCCCAACGGTTGGGATAGGCGGAGAAGTTCCGGCTCATGTCTTGATGGACAAGTTCTTGCAAATCCATATTTTGGTCGCGCAGGGCGCGGATGATGACGTCGGTGCACACGCCTTTTTTCATCGGTACGTCACCCATCGGATATTTGAGTTTGGTATAGGCAGAGTCATAACGCAGGGTCTTGCCGATTTGGTTGCGCGCAGATTGGACGATTTTCGGGGATGGGCGGTCGGGTTGGGTAATGGATTGTGAAGAGCCGGTACGGATAAGTGGGATGGTTGGACCGTAAGGGCTGTGATAAAACCAAAAAGCCGCAGCCGTAATCAAGGCAATGGCAACCGCAATGCTGGCAAGAACGAGATTGAGGGAGGTTTTGCGTTTCATGATTTGCGCACGGATTTAATGTAAATGTTATATTCGTTATTTATCAGATTTTGGGGTGGGGTGGCAATCAAAAGAGGAGTAACGGTCTTTATTAGGTATATTCGGACGGGTAATCAATACGTTTTTGAGGGGAAAATGGCATTTTGTTAACGCTAAATCTCCTGTTTAGTCAAAATGATACTTTGGTTTTGCATACCTTTTCCAAGTACGGCATTTTAGAATTCGCCTCTTTTTGAGAAAATACCGCAGCATTAGCAGTAATGCGGTATAAGTCTTACAGCCTGATTGTGAATTCGCTCGAAAATTTTAGGGCAAACCGATAATTTGAATTCCAACCGGTTTCGATATAAAGCATAGCGTGCAAAGTAAACTTCAATATTCCGATATTGTTTAATTTTGTTGTTCTTTTATATCAATCAAAAACATAAACCAACCATACCCAAAAAAGGAATCTCCCCGGTGAAACGAATCTTCTTGTTTCTCGCAACCAATATTGCCGTTTTGGTCGTCATCCGCGTTGTTTTGGCCGTACTTGGCATACACAGTACGGATCAGGTCGGCAGCCTGCTGGTGTACTCGGCCGTCGTCGGCTTTGCCGGTTCGATCATTTCATTATTGATGTCCAAATCCATCGCGAAAAACTCAGTCGGTGCGGAAGTCATCGTACAGCCGCGAAATCAAGTGGAAGCGTGGTTGTTGGCGACTGTGGAAGCACAGGCGAGGCAGTGGAGCCTGAAAACGCCGGAAGTGGCGATCTACCATTCCCCCGAACCCAATGCCTTTGCAACCGGTGCCACGCGCAACAGTTCGCTGATTGCGGTGAGTACGGGTTTGCTCGAGCGCATGACGCGGGACGAAGTCGAAGCCGTTTTGGCGCACGAAATGGCGCACGTCGGCAACGGCGACATGGTTACGCTGACCTTGATACAGGGCGTGGTTAATACGTTTGTGGTTTTCCTTGCCCGCATCGTTTCCGGCATGATTGCACGCAACAACGACGGCAGCACTTCGCACGGCACATATTTTTTAGTCAGCATGGTATTGCAGATCGTGTTCGGCTTTTTGGCAAGCATCATCGTGATGTGGTTCAGCCGTCAGCGCGAATACCGTGCGGATGCGGGAGCCGCCAAACTGGTCGGCGCGCCCAAAATGATTGCCGCGCTGCAACGCTTGAAAGGCAACCCGAGCGATTTGCCGCAGCAAATGAATGCGATGGGTATCGCCAGCGATGCCAAAGATTCTTTGCTCAGCACCCACCCCTCTTTGGAAAACCGGATTGCCCGCCTGAAAGCTTTATAATCAGGGCAGGGGTTCACATAATGGAAAGATGATTGAAGGTCGTCTGAAAATGTGAATCGCCCAACCAACTTCGGATATTCTTGAAAACCTGTTCATTCGGTTTGTATCAGCCGGATTCTGTCATATTGCAGAATCCGGCTGTTTTCATTTCAAGCTGTATTTTGGGTGTTCCCGTAAATGAATCTGAAATCAATACGGCGTTTCCTTGTTTGCGATTTTGTCTTGCCCTCCTGATTGTTGACGATTTCACTTATAATATAGTGGATTAACTTTAAACCAGTACGGC